>NZ_JBFARO010000017.1:0-114807 GCF_040677125.1 Actinomadura sp. NPDC049382 | reverse complement strand
GCGCCCGGCCCCGCCGCCCGCGAAGAAGCCCGAGCAGGCGTCCCCGCAGCCGGCGCACACCGCGCCGCGCGCGGTGAAGGCGCCGCCGCGCCGCCGCGACCCGCTGGACACCTCGCTCGTCCTGGTCGTCCTCGCGGTCGTGATCAGCGCCGGCACCGCGATCGCCTTCGCCCGCTGAGACGCGCCCGCGAACGGGCGGCGCGCGCCGGGCCCGGCGGAGCGGGGCGTCAGGGGAGGCGGCCGACTCCGCCGTAGACCAGGAACCGCTCGGGGTCGTCGACGGTCTCGCCCTCGTCCGGGCGCCACAGCGGCACGTACACCAGGCCGGGGTCGAGCAGCTCCCAGCCGTCGAAGAACCGCAGGATCTCCGCGTGCGAGCGGGCGACCGCCGGGGAGCTGGCCCGGTCGTAGAGCTTGCCGATCGCGGCGGTCTTGCCCGGCTGCGCCTCATGGGTGAGGTGCGAGACCACCAGGTGGCTGCCGGGGGCGGCGGCGTCGCGGAACGCCGCGACGATCCCGCCCGGGTCCTCCTCGGGCTTGACCAGGTGCAGGGCCGCCACCAGCAGGAACGCCACCGGCTCGGACGGGTCGACCAGCCGCTTCAGCTCCGGGTCGGCGAGGATGTCGGCCGGGCGCCGCATGTCGGCCTGCAGGATCGCGGTCTGGTCGTTGCCCGCCAGGATCGCGCGGCTGTGCGCGACGGCGACGTCGTCGTTGTCGACGTACACCACCCGCGCGTCCGGGTTCACGCTCTGCGCGACCTCGTGCACGTTGCCCTGCGTCGGGATGCCCGAGCCGATGTCGACGAACTGCGCCACGCCCGAGGCGGCCAGCGTGCGGACCGCGCGCCGCAGGAACGCCCGGTTCGCCCGCGCCAGCTCCCGGGCCTGCGGCTCCACCCGCAGCAGCCCCGTCGCCAGATCACGATCTGACGCGAAATTGTAGGCTCCGCCGAGCAGGAAGTCATAGACCCGTGCGACGCTTGGCCTTCGACTGTCGACCTCGGGTGGGATCCACTCGGAGTCCATGCATCGTCTCCCTAATGACCGAGGGGTGGCCGTCGCGGGGCGGACTCAGCGTAACCCGAGCCGCTCCGCCGAGCGCCCGCAACCGGGACAGCGAGGACCGATGTCCGAACAGCCCGCACGACCGGAGCCGGTGACCGTCCTGCTCGCCCCCGACGGCAGGGTCACCGGGTGGAGCGAGGGCGCCGCGCGCCTGTTCGCCCGCGGCGCGGGCGAGGCGGTCGGCGCCGCGCTGCCCGGCCTGCTCGGCCGGCCCGGGGCCGCCGAGCCGCTCGCCGCCGCGCTGAAGCTGGCCGCCTCCGGCCACCCGTGGTCCGGGGTGCTGCCGCTGTCGGGCGACGGCGTCTCGGTCACCTGCGCCCCGATCGTGTGCGCGGACGGCGGCACCGCCGCCGTGCTGACGGTGTCGCCGCCCTGGGCCGACGGGCTGGAACTGCTCAACGAGGCGGGCCGCCGCATCGGCTCCACCCTCGACCTGCACCGCACCGCCCGCGAGATCGTCGCCGTGACCGTCCCCCGGTTCGCCGACGCCGGCGCCATCTACGTGCTGGAGCGGCTCCTCGCCGACGACGACCAGCCCGCCGCGGAGGCCGACGGCTCGGCGGTCGTGCGGCGCCTCGCGGTCGCGTTCGCCGAGGACGACCCGCGCGAGTGGGCCCGCGAGTTCCCCGTCAACGAGGTCATCGTCTACCCGCCGTCCACCCCCTACGCCCGCTGCCTCACCACCGGCGGCATGGTCGAGTTCGGCGGCGACGCCATCCAGGACACGATGGCGCTGCGCACCGGCCGCGTCATCGACGGGCTGCTGGACCACGTGTCGCTGCTGGCGGTGCCGCTGGTGGCGCGGGGCCGGGCGCTGGGGTTCGCGGTGTTCAGCCGCAAGCGCGGCCGGCTGCCGTTCGCCGCCGCCGACACCGCGCTCGCCGCCGAGCTCGCCGGGCGCGCCGCGACCTGCGTCGACAACGCCTGCCAGTACCGGCGCGAGCACCGCACCGCCACCGCGCTGAAGGCCGGGCTGCTGCCCGCCGGGATCACCGTCCCGCCCGGCCTGGAGATCGCGCACCGCTACCGGCCGGCGCGCAGCGGCGTCGGCGGCGACTGGTACGACGTGGTCCCGCTGCCCGGCGACAAGGTCGCGGTCGTGATCGGCGACTCGGTCGGGCACGGCGTCACCGCCGCCGCCGCGATGGGGCAGCTGCGGGTCGCCGCGCACACCCTGGCCGGCTGCGAGTTCCCGCCCGCCGAGGTGCTGGAGCGGCTCGACTCCATCGCCCAGGACCTGGACGCCGCGCAGTTCGCGACGTGCCTGTGCATGGTGTGCGACCCGGCGACGCTGCGCTGCGAGGTGGCGTGCGCGGGGCATCCGCCGCCGCTGCTGGCGCTGCCCGACGGGACGGCGCGGCGGTTCGCGTTCCCGCACGGGCTGCCGCTCGGCGTGTCCGACCCCGACCACCCGCCCGCCTACGAGCAGCTGGCGGCCGAGATCCCGGCGGGCGCCACCCTGGCGTTCTACACCGACGGGCTGGTGGAGAGCCGCATGCGCAACATCGACGAGGGCATCGCCCGGCTGGCGTCGGCGCTGGTCGCCTCCCGGTCCGCGTCGCTGGAGGACACCGCCGACGGCGTCCTGGCCCTGCTGTCCGACCAGCAGGGCCACGACGACATCGCGCTGCTCCTGATCCGCCCCGCGTCCTGACCCCGGAGGCGCGGCCCCGCCCTACAGGCCGGGGATCTCGTGGTTGCGGAACGCGTCGACGAACATTACTTCGTCAGCGTTTTCGGGCGGAGTCTCCGTGTCGTCATCCTCCATCAGCGTCACCCAGCCGTGTGGCCGTTGAGGTCATGGCTCGGATCGCGACCGAATACGCCGAGGATGCAGACCCCTCATGACCATTGGAGACCTCATGATCGACCCGGACCTGGCCGCCGAGTGGGAGCTCGACAACGCGCTGGACGCGGACCACGACGACCCGTTCGCTGGGGACGACCCGCCGGCGGACTGGCAGCCGGAGTCGCTGCCGGGCGAGGACTCGGCGGTGGTCGCTGACGCCCGCCGCACCGAGATCCCGTTCGTCAGCGAGTCCCCGTTCTGATGGCCGCGAGGGCGCGCGCGCAGGCCGTGGCTATGGCTGCCGCCTGCTGGACCCTACTCATCCCCCTCGCCGCCTACAGGGGGATCCTGTGACGACCCGCATCTGCTTCCTTGACCTCGAAACCACCGGGCTCGACCCTGACCGGCACGAGCCCTGGGAGATCGGTGTTATCGCCCGCGGCCACTACGCCGACGACCGTGAGTTCCTGTGGCGGGTCAGGCCGGACCTGACCAAGGCCGACCCGAACAGCCTGCGTATCGGCCGGTACTACGAGCGGACCGCTGAGCACGAGTCCGCGACGCTGGCCGCCGCGAACCTCGCAGCAGCCGAATCCAAGCTGAAGTGGTCGTCGCCGGAGGCGGTCGCTGTCGTCCTCGCCCGGCTGTTGGACGGTGCGCACATCGTCGGCGCGGTGCCGTCATTCGACGCGGGGTTCCTGCGGCGCTGGCTGCCCCGGTACGGGCAGGCGTTCACCGCCCACTACCACCTGATCGACGTCGAGGCCCTCGCGGTCGGATACGCGCACGGTGTGGTTCGACGCGCCACCGACCAGCTCACCGCGAGCGGCGAACCGCACGACGCGCTCGCGAAGATTCCGGACATGGTCGCGTCACTGCCGTGGAACTCCAACACCCTGTCGCGTTCCGTCGGCGTCGACCCTGACCAGTTCGACCGGCACACCGCGCTCGGGGATGCCCGGTGGGTCCGCGCCCAGTGGGACGCCATCACCGGAGGCGGCAATGGCTAGGGAGCGAACCAGGGTCGTGCGATGCGCCGAGATCGGCTGCCACGAGACCACCTTCTACACGTACACAAGCCAGCGCGAGTACGCCGAGATCATGCAGGAGCAGCAGCGGCGCCCGTTCAAGTGCACCAGGCATCGTGACCCCGGTCAGGTACTGCGTCCCGACAATCGGGAGCGGACGCATGTGCTGGTCGCCCGGCGCCTTCCTTCCCGATCGTCACACGCACGCGCGGGTGGAGCCGAGTGGCTCCCTGGCCTGTTCTGGGTGGAGGAAGGCAAGGAGAGCGGTAGCGGGTTCGCATTCGGGCCGGGCTTCAAGACGCACGCCTCAGACTTCCCCGAGGGGACACGCCTGGTTGTGACCGCACACGTCGAACTGCCCGACTCGGAGGACTGACCTGCCGTGGCGTCGCTGCTGATCATCCGTCGTGGTCGAGACGTCATCGGCCAGTGCGACGAGCTCTGCTACGACGCCAAACACTCCAAGTGCGTGTGCCGTGCGTGCGGCGGCTCCAACCACGGCATCGGCTACGAGGCCGCCGTGGAGAACACTCGCCGGCTGGTCGCCGAGTGGGACCAGCCGGGCGAGATCGAGCTCGCCGACGCCGTCCAGAACCTCACCCTCTTCCCACTCCCCCAGGAGACGCCATGATGAGACCCGCAGCGGCGCTTGTTTCCGCGGCCCGGGAACGGCTGACCAACCGGTACCCGCGCGATGCGCGCCCCTCCGGCCTGTCCACGCTGAAGTGGTCGCGTGTCGGGTTCGAGTCCGAGTTGTCGGAGGCGATCTCCACAGGCGATAACCGGCGCGAGTGGACGCACCCGGCCCTCGGCCTCCGCGACGACGCGCCCGGCCCGCTCACAGCGGAAGACATCACCGACGCCCTCGCATTGTCGGCGTACGCGACATACGACCGGCTCAAAGCCGAACGGAACCTGATCGACATGGCTCGGCGCCGCGGGGTGTCGTGGCTGCGGATCGCCCGCGCCCTCGCGCTGCCAGACGGTCGGGCGGCGCAACGACACCACCAGATGCTGGTGAAGCTGGTCGGCTCGGACAACTGGTACTTGGACGCCCCTGGGCAGCCGCGTGGGGAGGCGTCATGAGCGGCAGTCTTCTCGGCCCGGTCACTGACGCGGACCTACGTCGGTGGCAGCGGCGCCGCTACGACCTGCTCGGCGACCTCCTCGACCTCGCCGACCAGCACGGGCTGCCGGTGCTGTCGTGGCGGGTCGGTGACCACGCCCTCGTCGGCGAAGCCCACCAGCCCGACCACGCCGTCCGCCGACGCGCATGGGAGTCGTGGGTGGTCGCGCTCGGGCTGGACCGGTGGGCGCCGTCCACCTCCGCGACCGGGCGGACGCACCTGCACGCCGTCACCCGGAACTGGCAGGACCGGGGCGTGGACGTGGCTGTGATCGCGGACGTGTGGGAGGAGCCCACCGATTGATGAGCCTGCCGCCGGGCGTCAACGCCGGCCCCTCGCCCCGTAGACCACGACCTTGGTGGGGCATCGACCGAAGGGGCCGCGAAGGCCAGAGAGGGCACCGCATGAGGGTGCCCGGTGACCTGTTCAAACTCCGTGTGGAAGCGGGGGCCTGCGCCCGGCGGCATCTACTCCTGTGGGTAGCCGTCCTGCGAGCGTGCCCACGCCCATGCCTCGCGCTCGTCAGGCGTGAGTTTCTTGTTGCAGATCATGGAGTGGCGTGGCGTGTGGCAGGTGTTGTAGCGGGGGGCCTCGGCCTTGATGGCTTGCTTCTCCGCTGCCTCAGCTTGGGCGCGTTCGGCGAAGGGGGTGAGTTCGTGTTTGGCCACCTCGTGCCACCACCTTCGCTCCCTGGCGTGGTACTTCCACCTCTGCGCAGGGTTGCGCGTGACACCGACGTACAGGAGATCGCCCGCCACATCGAAGAGGCGATAGAGGTATGCGGGGCCTGGATGCCTCACTTCTCAGCCTCCCCTACCTCCGCGATCTCCTCTCGGCTTGGCCGGTCAGGGAGCTTGGCGCCGGGACGGCGGAGATACCAGCGGATGAAGTCCCGGAGCACAGAGGGGGCTCGACGGCCGGCCACGGCTCTCAGGTCGTCCCAGTCCTCCTGGGGGATGCGGACGTGCTGAAGCGGAGTCTGGCCGGTACGGGGACGCCCCACAGAGTCTCCTTGACCTCGCGGTTTCTGTGAGTACAGGAGCATAGCGGCCTCCTCTAGAGATGATCGGTTTCTGTTCTAACAAATATAGCACTGAACCCCTTGCGCCAAGCAGCGTGGACGGGTAGTTTCTGTACTAACAGAAACGCGGCCATGAAGGGGCGCCAGACGACATGGACGAGCTCACCACCATCACCCACGGACAGACCGGCTACACGGTCGCCAACGGGTGGGGCGACACCCTCGCCGCCGACGTCGACCGGCTCGGCGCGCTCCGCGCCCTGTTCCACCGCGGCTTCACCCCCGAGGGCGCGGTGGCGGCCGTCAACGGTGCCGTCCGCCTCGGCACCATCACCGTCGCCGGCCTCGTCGCCGACTGACTAGGAGGACCTTATGGCCACCCCCCGCCCGATCCAGGGGCGCATCGGCGACCACGGCTCCTGGCGGGTCGTGCACTGCCGCCCGGGCCGGTTCTTCTGCTCGGTCGAGCAGTGCACCACCCACGCCCGGTGGAAGGGCCTTGTCGGGGCCGAAGACTTCAACGCTGGCCGCACCTGCGACGAGCACTGGCCGAACCTCGTGCGGGTTGTGAAGGACATCGCCGACGGTTGGCTGCCGGCTCCTGCCCGCTACTGACCCCGAAGGAAGGACGTACTGCCATGCCCTCCGGCGAGGACACGACCGGATATCAGGCACGTATGCGCTTCGAGTACCAGTGCGCTAACGACGAGCTCCGCCGCCTCCAGGCCGACCTGGACCAGGCACATGGGGTGTCGGAGGTGGAGTACGAGGAGCGGCAGCGGAAGGTCACCGCCCAGCTCCGTCTGGTTGCCGAGATCAGCGAGTGCCTGCGCTAACCCACTGCGCATACCAGCAGGAGAGGACACCGGACGGCATGGATGAGCTCACCCGGATCACCCACGGCGACACCGTGACCGCCCTGCCCGACCCGGCCGACGTTCAGGTCGCCACCAGTGCCCCCGAGGTTGAGGAGTACCGGGCCGCGTGGCGGCGCGCCCGTGACACCCGCCGGGTGATGGACCGGAAGCGCGAACACCTGGACCGCATCCGCGCCGTCGCCAAGCGCGGCACGCCCCGGCAGACCCAGATCCTCGACCGTGTGCGGAAGGAGTACCGGGCCGCCGCCGACGCGGCATTCGAGGCCGACACCGAACTTCAGGAGGCGAAGAAGGCCGCCGAGCAGGCCGCGCCGGAGGTGTTCGAGCGGCTGCGGATGAGCGCCGCCTCGTACACGCGGCGGCTCCGCCCCGAGTACAAGACCTACCGCCACCTCCTGCGCAGCTAACCACCACCAACCCCCTCTACCGCCCACCAATCCGCAACCACGGGAGTTCACATGCTGACCATCGACCACGGCTCCGCGTCCACCCGCGACGAGCACGGCAGGTTCACCGCCCAGTTCACCCTCACCTACGAGAAGACCCGCGGGGACGGTGAGCACGTGCAGGTGAAGCGGCAGCTCACCGAGCGCGGCATCAACACGGTCGGCCCGGTGGTCAGCCGGAAGGCGGACCGCGAGGAGGCGTGGAACATCCGCGTCACCGACGCCGCCGGCGTGGACGTGACGCAGGAGTTCGCCTGCTTCCGGGACTGACTGCCTGTCCCGCCCTGGAACCCCCGGGATCCAGGGCGGGGCAGGACGCCAGACCGGCAAGGAAGGAAGGAACCCTACTCGTTCGATGGACACCACGGTGTGGACTTCGCGCGCCGGGACGACCTGGTCGCGGTCCGCCGCTACATCGAGACCGGTAAGGAGTGAGTCCGTGGCTGACAGCGTGAGCAATGAGGAGATCGCTGCCCTGCAGATTCTGCTGGGGCAGGACGCGCCGCCGCCCTCGTTCCAGGAGCTTCGCCGCACATGGCCGAAGTTCAAGGAGGCGTTCGGTGAGAGCACCCCCGAGACCACCGAGGAGTGAACCGATGGCGAAGATGACGCCCGAGGAGCTGCAGCGGGACCGGATCGTGTCCTCCTACCTGCGTGCCCAGGCCGCGCTCGACACGGCAGCCCGAGCGATCAAGGCGCCGCTGCCCCACAATCCGGGCACGGTCCAGGTGCTGAAGACGGCGCAGAAGGAGTTGGACTGGTACCTGAGCGAACTGGAGAAGGCCGGTGGCTGACAGGGCCAGCATCGTTGACATCGTCGGACCGGTCGCCATCGGCGAGTTCGACAACGCCAAGGACCACTACAAGCCCGGCCTCATCGAGTGGGCTAGCAAGCTTCCCACGCTCAGCGACCAGGCGTTCCTCACCGAGTGCACCCGCGCGATCTACGAGTCGGCGCTCGTCTCCCGGTTCCGCGGGAACTGGGAGCACGAGCACTTCAAGGCGTCCGCCTGCTACACCGACGCCAAGCGCCGACACGCTGCGGCGGGACACTCCCCCGAATGCAATGCGAGCACTCTGTACGGGCGGGCGCACGCACTGGCGATGCGGTCCGCAGGACACACTCCCCGCCCGCTCACCGGCTGCACCTGCGGGCGGGAGTCCGAGGAGAAGCCCAGTGGCTGACAGCAACGACATGCCCGCAGTCTCGCCTGAGACGGCACGCCGGATGGCCAACCTGATCGGCCTGTTCGAGCTCGCCGCGAGCATGGGCGACGACCTGACCGAAGGCGAGGCGCGCGTCGTTCTCGACGCGGAGCGGGCCGCGCACGGGACCGCGGAGGAGGTGTGACATGCCGTTGAAGGAAGGTGACGCGGTGGTCGTCGTCGAGCACGACGAAGCCACCAAAACCCCGCTCGCAGGAGGACGCCGCCACCCCGGCCGCGTCGTCAAGACGGAAGGCATCTACATCCAGGTCGGCTACGAGGACCGGTCCCTCAACGGTGGCCGCACCGACGTGTTCTACCGGGACTCGCTGTGGCGGGCGTGGGACGGCGCCATGAGGTGGCGACTGACCGTCGAGGAGGACAGTCATGTCCGCACCTGACCTTCGTGTCGGCGATGAGGTGCGCGTGTTCGATCAGAACGGGCGACGCATGGGGCAGCCAGACGCCGGCTGGCCCGGCACCGTCACAAAGATCGGCCGGCTGCTCGTGACCATCGAGTACCGGGGCAAGTCCGCCCAGTTCCGGTTGGACACCCAGGTCGTCAACGACGGCTACGGCCACCGCTACTTCAAGACGCTCCAGCAGGCGGCGCGACACCAGCGCCTTGGGCGGGCGCTGTACACGCTGCATGAGCACCAGATCAGGCTTGCGGTCGGGCATCGCCTGACGCTGGAGCAAATAGAGGCACTCGCCGACGTGGCCCGCAAGTTCTAACTTGTCCTCACCAGGTCGGGCACAGGTACTTCCGTACCGCCTTCAAAATCCGCGCAGCCTTCGCCTCACCGAAACCGCCCGGATGCCCCGGCGCCGTGAACCGGATGTTCGTCGTCCGGATCAGGTAAGCCTGGTCGTCCGGGCGGTTCTTCACGCTGCTGCACTGGTTACGGCCCCGGTCCACGATCAGGTCCGGGTCCTTGTCCCCGATGATGTCCGGGTCGATCCGGTTCAGCGCCGCAAGGAACGCGGCCCGGTTCTGCGGTGAAGGCTTCGGGGGAATGCCTGCGAGCGCGCCAGCCGAGCTGGTGCTGCGCGGAGATGGAGCAGACGCCGAGGGTGACGGCGCGGCTGTGGCGGACGTGGAGGCCGAGGGTGAGGCTGTGGGGGTCTGGTCGCTGTCGCAGGCCGCCGTTCCCGCAGCAGCCAGCACAGCCAGCGCCAGCCCCACCGTGCGGCGCCGGGCGGTCACCGCGTCACCGTCTTCGACCTGGTGAACAGCCAGTGGAAGAACCACACGAACCCCCATAGCCCGCACGTGCACACCGTCAGGATCAGGTGCATGGAGTGCGCGGCCCCGCCGACCTTCCGCCGCGTCACCTGCTTCCGCCTGCGGCCATTATCAGCCGGGGCTTGCACGTACACCACCTGCGGTGGCGGAGGAGGTGGAGGCATCGGCCCCGTGTACGGCTGCGCCGGCTGCGGGGCAGGTGTCGGGGGCCACGGCCCGTCAGGGTCGCTCGGGTCACGCGGCAGAGGAGGAACACCCATTCGCGGTCACTCTCTAGCTGGAGGGGAAGACCGGCCCAGTGTCCGCCGCCCCACGCGCCAGCGCCCCGCAGACGGGCAGACACGGCCGCACCCGGACGCCATGACAACCAGTCGGCCCGCGACGCGTCACCCGTCAACCTGTGTCCGGCGTAGACCCGGCTAGCGGCCCGCCACCAGTCAACCTCGCTGACCGTAACCGGCAACGACCATGCCGCGCCCGCCAGCAAGCGGGCACACTCTCCCCATGGCGCTAAGCGGACCAGAGCACTACAAGCAGGCCGAGCAACTCCTCGACAGCATCAGGTACGAGAAGAACGAAACCGAACGGTCGAAGAAGCTCCAAGAAGCCCAGGTCCACGCCACCCTCGCGCTCGTCGCCGCCACCCTCCAAGGCGGGCAGGTCAGCGACAAGGAACTCCACCAATGGAAGCTTTACGGGCGAATCAACCTCTAGCCCGCGCAGGTCTTCACCAGATATTGCTCGCAGGGTTGATGTAGGTCACCGTGGCGCGGTGCTCCCAGTGGCCAGGACCGTCCGCAGTCTCACCGGTCGGCCGGTCACAGCCGCACACCCATGAGGGCACGTCATCGCCTTCGAGCGGAGGCCAGAACCGGAACACGATCTCCGCAGTCCGAGGCGCCTCCTGGTCCGGATGCCACTGCTCGATCTGGAACTCGACCTCACGGCCCGGGACGACAACCATGCCGAGCCCCAACTCACTCCGCGACTGCCCCATCAGAGCCACAGCCCTAACCCGATAGCCACGAGGCACCACGATCTTCCCGAACAGGCTCCCGTGACCGCCGCCCAACCGCTCATTCGGACGGAACTCGGCATTGATGTTCCCTGGCAGGTCCGGCGCCAGGTCTTCGTGGCGCTGCTCTCGCTCCTGACGCCGGCGGTCCTCATCTATCGCCCTGCTCTTGGCGGCCTCCTCAGCTGACCGCTCGGCGCTCTTCGCCGATCTGTGTGAGGAGACGGCTGCCTGTACCGCCACGGCAAGCCCTGCCACAGCGACGACCAGCGCAGCGAGCGCGATCCAGTCCGACGCACCCATGCCGTTCCCCCTTGTCTACAGGAGCCGGGCGCACCCCCATGCAAGCCCCTGTAGGAGGACATCTAACCCTTGCCGGAACCCTTCCGCTAAGGGTTCCGGGAACCCTGCTCGTAACCCTGATCTGGGCTACTGCGGTGATGTCATCGCGGGCTGAGAGCGGTTCGGAGTCGGCGGCCCCGCGCCGAGACGATGAGTGAGACCACGAGCGACCGGGCAGCGGCCACGGCCGGGCCTGGCGCGTGTCCCAAACATGCAGGTCAGAACCTCGTCTAACCCTTCCCGGAACCCTTAACGCAACCCCACTCGAAACCCTGATCCGCTCCGGCGTCTGCCACCTGAGGCAGGGTCGGTGCTTCCCGCAGGTCACTGGCCCGCCCGCGTTCCATGGCACTGGCCCCACGTTCGCCTGGCGTCCAGGACCCGGCCGCGCGTCTCAGCAGGTCACAGCACAGATACTCCCTGCCGCCTAACCCTTCCGCTAAGGGTTAGCGGAACCCTTCGCCTAACCCTTCACAGGGGAAAGGGGAACGTTAAGATAGTTGTTAACGGTTCCCCTTACCCCTGTTCCCCTTAGCCCCAAGTCCCCTTCCGCGCGCTTCGCGCGCGGGGCGAGATCCCGCGTCAGCGAAACACCGCCCCCGCCAGAAGACGCCAACACATTCCAGACGGCCACAGAATCAACGACAACGGCCGGAAACCCGTTCTCCCGAGGGCGAGCCAAGCCCGGCGGAAGATCGGCGCTCAGCGGGCCACTCAGCGCCGCACCCTCAATGTGCGGTCCACGGGGCCGCGCACACGAAACGGCCCGCCCCTCGGAGGGACGGGCCGCTCGCTCCGGACGCGCGTCAGCTCGCAAGCGCCTGGGACGCCGCCACGATCAGCTCGCGTGCCTCATCGCCCGTGACGGCCTCCTCCCACAGCATCTCCAGCACCCGCTCATAGTGCGCGGCAGTCTCGCCGCGGGCGAAGTCCTCGCCGACGAACGTCTCCAGCGCCACGACCGGCTGGTCAGCGACATAGATCTGGAAGCTGTTCTGCGGAGTCGTCGCCAACTCCACCCCCATCGGGAGGATCCCGAACCGGACCCGGTCGAGACCGATCACGGTCTGAAGACGGTCGAGCTGGCTGCGCATAACCGCCGGCGGACAGATCAGCCACCGCAGCACCGGCTCGGCGAGGAGGAACTCGAAACTCTTCGACGAGTCGTACAGGAGCTGCTGTCTCTGAAGCCGTGCCGCGACAGCGGCATCAACATCGTCTATCTCCAGGCTATGCAGCGAGATCATCTCACGGAACACGCGCCGGGAATATTCTGGGACCTGCAAAAGCCCAGGCACATAGACGGTCTCGAAGTGGCAGATCAGAGTCGAGTCCGCGACCAGCTTGTTGTAGTCCTCCTGCACATTCTTCTGCCCTTGACGCATCCTGCTTCGAAAGGTGACGTGCATCGCCTGCGCTTCGTCGCGCAGGCGATGCAATTCGTCCATGACCGCCCAGCCGTCGCAGGCATCGGCCCAGGCGGAGAGGTCTTCATCGGACGGCATTTGCTTGCCGTTCTCGATGCGTGACACCTTGGACTGCTGCCAGCCCTGCGCGTCCGCGAGGTCCTTACCGGTGAGACCCGCCTGAGCGCGCATGGCACGCAGGCGGGTCGCCAGACCTTCAGGCCGGGTCAGCCAGGCTTGTAGTGGATCCACGGGTGATGTTCCTTCGTGCTAGGCGGCCACGTCCTGGCTGTTGAGCAGGACGCTGTGGTGGACTGCCAGGTCCCGCCACATGCACGCCTGAATCACGACCTCCGGGTCGGTGATGAGTTCGTTCTGGATTCGGTGCCCTTCGTCGTCGAATCGCATGGCGATCAACCGGGCCGAGTCCAGCAGCCACCAGTCGGTGTTGCCCGCGGCCGGGAGTAGTCCGATCTCGTGGGCTCGGTCTCGGGTCAGGTACCGCATCGTCTCGCCGGCCTGCCGGTTCCAGTGGTCCAGCCAGCGTTCGAAACGCTGATAGTCGGTGGGCGGGTCCTGCTGCACGCGGACCCGTTCGATGCGTTTGCCTTCCTTCACGTGCTCGTTGATCCGCCGGTACCACTCCTGCAGTTCCGGGACGGTGGTGGGCGGGTCGGGGTCTCCGCGCAGGAACGCCGCGAACAGGTCGGCCTCCTCCGCCTCGAGGTAGCTGTCCTGGAGTTCGAGGCGGAACGCGGTGTGGTCGAAGTCGTGGAGCATCTCACCGAACTCGGCCGGCGTGATGACACGGCTGTTGGTCATGCCTGGTCCTTGAGTCGGTCGAGGACGTTCGCGGGGACGAAGACGGCGTCCTCGTCGTCGGCGAGCTGACGGAGCAGGGCGCGGGTTCCCTCGCTGATCTTCTTGCCCTGCACGATGTAGCCCTCAGGGACTTGCCGGACGGAGTAGAGGGCGGGGCAGCCGCCGCCGCCTGAGCCGGTGTCCTTCCACATGAACTCGGGTTGCAGGTCGTCCACGGGGTTCCTCCTTCGGTTGCGTCACCGCTTCAATGCTCGCAACTTGCGGCATGTGACGCAATGAGCCCCGTCCGGGTTGATGTGGTGGACGGGGCTCACCTGCGGTGACGCGGAACCTGGCAAGCCCAAGCCTACAAGCTGCCGCGCATATCTGGCGCAATTGCTTGACTTATGCGCCAGACTCGCAGAGCATGGGGAGCATGCAGAGCAGATCGGAGCACGCCGAGCAGAGCCCCCCACAGGGCCGCGACCTGGACGACCGACAGTTGCTCCCGGTCCACGCCGACCGAAAGCACCTGCTCCCCGTCGCCGACGTCTCCGCCCGAACCGGCCTGTCCCGCTGGACGATCTACCGCCGCATCCGTAGCGGCGAGTGGCCCAGCGTCCGCTCCGGCCGCAAGCACCTGATCCCCCGCCCGTTCGTCGAGGGTCTCCTCGCAGCCAGCGAAGGCAGCTGCCAGGTCATCGCCAAGGGGGCGGCATGAGCGCCGAGCAGACGCCCAAGCAGCAGGACGCCGACACCGCCGCCCCACGCCCCTCCATCGAGGAGCGGGTGGAGCGGACCGCTACCTACTGGGGCCGCGCCCTGGGCGCTGCGTGGCGCACCGTCCTCCCGCCGAAGAAGGACCGCTGATGACCAACCAGCCCACCACCAAGACGCGCCAGATCGTCCGGGCGCTGCCGTCACCGACCCTGCTCGCGCTGATCGGCGGCATCGTCGCGGTGATCGTCTACCGCTCGAACCCTCTGGCGCTCTCGCTGGTGATGGCGTTCGCGATCTACAACGTCGTGTTCAACGAGGTCACCGCCGTGTTCGACCCGGACTGTGACGAACACCAGCACAACGACTGCCCCGTGTGTGGGGACCTTCCTCCGCTGGTGCAGGTCCGGTCGGCCTTCCAGCGGATCACCCGGAAGGCGACGTCCCGATGAGCACCTCCGCCGCCCCGGGCCCCGCAGTGACCGCTGTAGGGGCGGCGGAGGCCACCACCCCGAACAGCACAAAGCCCCGCCCGGTGCAGCAACACCGGAACGGGGCCGATCGGAACCGCTCAACCCTCCAAGGAAGGAACCGCTCCTATGTCGAACCGTACCAGCCGCGGCGGCGAGGCCACCGCACCCACGTCCAGCATGTGGGGCAAGAAGGGCAAGGGCCTGCCCGAGCTCGGCAAGGGCGGGAAGAAGTGACCGCCCCCGCCGAGACTGTGGACCTCGCGCAGGTCGAGCGGGACATCGCCGCCGTCCTCGTCGCGCACGGCCTCACCACCCACGACACCGTCCAGGTCGCCGCCTACCCCATCGAGCAGGCTGGCACCACCGCCGGTGTCACCGTCACCGCGTACGCCTACACCCCGCCCGCCGGCGTCCCCGCCCCGCGGCCCGCCGACGAACCGCACCCGTTCACCGCGATCATCGAGCAGCTGACGGAGGCCGCGTCGTGAACGAGTTCACCAAGTTCCGGCTGGGGAGTGCCGCCGTTTTCCTGATCCTCGCCGTCCTCGTCGTCATCCCGGCGGTGCTGTCGTGAACACCACCCGCACCCCGCACGCTCGGCCCACCGCACGCTGCCCCCGCCACGGCGTGGTCCTCGACGAGGGCCCGGTCCAGTACCGGTGCCCTCGCGGGCACCGCGTCCAGGCCGCCGACATCAGCAAGGAGGTGACGCGGTGAACGCCATCACCCCGCGCCGCCTCTGGCACCGTGTGCGTCGCACCCACCCGTTCCGGTTCGTGCCCGGCTACGAGCAGCACGGCACCGTCACCCCGTCCCTGCTGGTCTGCGACACCTGCGAAGTCGCGATCGTGGTCCAGCTCCCGGCCGGGCACCCCGAGTCCCTCACCGCTGAACTCACCGCGGAGCAGGAGTCGCTGCTCGCGCGGATCGAGGCCGCCGAGTGGCCGGAGACCGCCGACATCGACCACTGCCGCGACGTGCTCGAGCGGGTGTTCCCGCTCGACTACCTGCGGCCTGGGGAGGCGTGATGTCCCGCCAGACCCAGCAGAAGCCGCGCCCGCCGCGGCGCCCGACCCCGCCTGAGGATCGCCGGACCCCGTCCGGTCACACCCTCCCCTACTGAGGAGTAACCCGCCATGCCTGCGCCACGCCACCGCCGCATCCACGGCCACAGCCCCTGGGACAACTCGGGCCGTGTCGACCTGCGCCTTGAGGTCCCCGATTGGACCAAGGACGCGCTCTGCGCCGAGATCGGCGTCGAGGTGTTCTTCAGCAACAACGCCGGCGACCACGCCACCCGGCAGGCGAAGCAGGCATGCGCACGCTGCCCCGTCCGCATTAGGTGCCTGGAGATGGCGCTGGACTTCGACGAGTGGAACGACCAGTACGGCGTGTTCGGCGGCACCGGCCCCAAGGAACGCCGCGCCCTGCGCCGAGAGCGCGCCCAGCAGGAGGTGGCGGCGTGAAGCTCATGTGGAAGCACACCACCCAGCCCGTGGTCGAGTCCGTCCAGGACCAGACCACCAAAGCCGAGCACCTCGCCCGCATCCCCGGGCAGGACCGGCTCACCGACCCGCGCACCAACCCGGCAGTTCGTCCCCACGCCGACCGGCTCCGCGACGTCCAGCACAAGCTGCTCCTCGACGCCGAACACGGCCGCATCCGCCGCCGCTACCGCGTGGAAGACCGCCGCGCCAGCCACGCCGAGAAGGCCCTCGACGCGCTCCACGAGGCCCGCGAGGCCGCATCCCCAGCCAAGTCGGTGCGGACCTTGTACGCCCGCCGGACCCGGTACATGCACATCTCCCTCGCGACGTCGATCGTCCTAGCGTTCGGATCCGCCCGCGGCCTCGAACACCTCGCCAGTGAGTACAAGAACATCCCCGCCGGCTCCGGCTACATCGCCGAGGTCGGTCTCACCGGCCTCGCCACCATCGTGATCCTCGCCAAGTCCGACCTCGTTCAGCACGGCGGCCGGGTCAAGGGCTGGCAGAACGCCGCCCTGTGGTCCCTGATGGTCACGCCTCTGGTTGCGTCGATGGTCGCGAACATCCACGGCGGCAACGCGATCGGCGCGATCTGCGCCGCCGGCGCCGCAGCGTTCGCCTTCTTCTCCTACATCGTGGCCGACGCGTTCGCGACGTCGGCACGGGACCAAGCCGAGAAGGTCACGGGCGACGACGAGACCGACCTCCGGAAGATCGCGATCGGAGACGACCTGTTCGCTCTCTCCTCCGAACCGCGAACCGCAGAAGAGGTTCCGGAACCGGAGTTCGCGAACCGGCAGGTTCAGGTTCACGCAGAGGTTCAGGAACCGGCCGTCTCTGAGGTTCACGAACCGCGGCAGGTTCCGAACCACGCTCCCGAACTCACGAACCCCGAACCGCGAACCGCTCTCCCTGAACCAGAGGAGAACCACGAACCGGTGAACCCCGAACCGCAGGTTCACGAACCTGCCCCGGCCGACCCCGCGAACTCCGAGGTTCCGAACCACGCGCCCACCACGCCGCACAAGCCCAAGACCAAGCCCGCCACGAACCTCAACGACCGCGCCCAGCGGAAGGCCGCCGAGGTTCAGCAAGTCGTGGACCTGATCCGTGAGCGCGGCGAGGACGCCGTGACGCTGAACGTGGTTCGCGAGGAACTCAAGTTCGCGAAGACGACCGCGTACCACCGCCTCGTCGCCGCCCGCGAACTGGTGAACCAGGCGGTGGCGTCATGAACCTGAACCACACGAACCCGAACCGTGAACCTCGGAACCAGAGCACCGTCAGGTTCGTCGTCGTCTGGCTCATGGCTGGCGCGCTGCCTGTCATCACGGTGGCTGGGGCATACAAGGCGGGCTGGGTTGCGAGGGGCCGTGCCGAGCGCCTGGTCGGCCGGACCGTGCGGAGGGCTGGGTGATGCCCCGCACCGCTCAGCCCCGCAAGGTCAGCCGCGGCGTGTACTGGCGCCGCAAGCTCGACACCGCCCCGACGCTCAGCGCGCGCCTCGGTGAGGCGTGCGACTACCTGCGGGCCGAAGCGTCCCGCCACCCGGATAAGGCGACCGCCGACGCGGTCCTGGAGAACGAGATCGCGCGGCTCGTCGCGCGGGCCCGGCAACTCGCGGACCGCACGGAACAGGTGAGGAGGAAGACCCGATGAGAGTCACGCTCGGTAAGGACGGAGCGGAAGCGGCAACCGGCAATGCGGCAACCGGCCACGGGGACGATGAACACCCCGATCTTGCGCGCGCGCGCGATGGCCATCGTACCCCAGAACCGGGGGTCTTCGACGACACGTTGCCGGTTACGGAGCGTGGCCACGGCGCAGGTGTCGACGGCATCGGTGACCGGTTCTCCGACGCCTGGCAGCGGATCTGGTCGGGCGAAATCTGGGACATTCAGCCGCCCTCCCCACGAGAGCTCGCGGACCGGGCCCAAGACGGCGACTGGTGGGTGCACGAAGCGTTCGCGCTGCGGATGCTCGCCCGCGTCGGTGCCGCAGCCTGCGTGCTGTGGTCGGTCCCGCTGTACACCCTCGCGGTCCTCGGGCAACGCCCCGGCCGCGCCATCACGGCCCTGCTGGTCGCAGGGCTGATCTGGTATCTGACCTGAAAGGAAAACCGATCATGCTGACTGGACTGATCGGCACTGGTGGCGCTGTCCTCGTCGCCGGTATCGCGCTGATCATCTCGAAGTTCCGCGGGCATCTGCCCGGCCGCAACTCCGACCAGATCGTCCTCACCATCGCAGTCGTGCTGATGGTGCTCGGGGGGACGCTGGCGACCTACATCGGTATCGGACAGTGGGTCGTGAGCGTGCTGCGGAGCATCACCGGACTCTTCGGGCCCGCCGGCCCGGTGATTCTCGTGCTGCTGGGCTTCGCCGTGCTGCTCACCGTCGCGGTCGCGGTGTTCCGCACCGCCACCGACCGGGCCCTGTGGGTGGCGTTCGCGCTGCCGCTGGTCTGCGCCGCGATCAACAAGGGGATCTTCTACGACATCAACGCCCATCTGCATCCCGCCGCGAACCAGGTGGAGCTGATGCTGCGGACGAAGCTGGGGGCGTGACCCCATGGACCCGCTACTCCTGTCGATCCTGATCACGCTTGCGCTCAGGCATGCGATCGAGAACGGGAAGACCGAGTACGCCCACATCCGGGACCAGCGGGCCGCGGAGATCGCCCGCACCTACCCGCATTGGAGCCCCAGCCGGGTGAAGCGGGTCGCACGCCGTGCCGCACGCCAGTACTGGTGGGGGCAGATCCGTGGTGGGTTCCCGGAGGTCCGTGCCGCGTACGCGGAGAACAAGGAGCTCGCGGAGGCCGCCCGGATCGAGGCCGAGACCGCGGGGTTGCAGCGGCGCGCGGAGATCCGGGAACGGGTCCGCGTGGCGCTGGAGGAAGCGGAGAAGATCCGCAGCGGCGGCCGCCGCGGTGAGGGGACCAAGGAAGGCTCCGCGGAGGGCACCAGTCCCCGTCAGCCTGTGCCGGCGCCGGACGAGCCCGCTCAGGACGACGCGGCTGAGCCCGCTCCCGACCACTCCGGTGACCCTGCTGGCCCTGCTGGCCCCGCTGATGATGCGGAGCGCCCCGCCCCGGCGGCACCCGCCGAAGCGCCGTCCAGGTCCAGCGAGACCGACCAGACGCCGCAGCCGGACGGCCCCGACACGGACCCAGCCACCGAGGATCCCCCGGCCGCGCCGGCCCGCTGCGACTTCTGCGACGACGCCCCCGCCCAGCCGTACCCGACCGGCGGACACCGCTGCGCCGTCTGCTGGCAGCCGCGCACCGCCCCGCAACCCGTCCCCGTCCCCGACCTCGACGACGGCGTGAACGCCACCGTCATCCCGTTGAAACCGCCGCCGGCTCCCGCCGCGGCACCGTCCACCGAAGGAGACCCAATGACCACCGTCCCGACCGGTGAGTACACCGGCTACGAAGCGGCCGTTGCGAACTGGAACGCGATCCAGCGGCTCAGCCAGCAGCTGCTCTCGCACTACGAGGCGCTGATGGCCTCCTACCGAGGCATGAACGTCGACGACCCGACCATCGGCCGCGCCGCCGCCTGCCACGAAGCGGAGGAGCAGCACCTCATCGCGGTGCAGGCCGCCAGTGGCGACTTCCTGTCCCGGCACGGCGCCGTCAAGGAGACCAAGGAAGCGACCGCGACGACCGGCGACCAGGCCGTCTACAACTCCTGACCGCCTCGCCCCGCCGGGCCCCAAGGTCCGGCGGGGCATCCCGCCAACCGGCCACCTACCATCCCGTGGGGGAGACGTGAACGCCATCGACCTCAACGACGCTCCCGCCGTCGACACGGCTCCCACCGCAGCGCCGTACATCGCCCCGCCGCCCGCGCAGCCCGCGGCACGGCGCCCGCTCCGCAAGACCATCGACGTGCTCGCCGCACGCGCATCCGACACCAACCGTCTCGCGCGCCTCGCGCCGCTCACCGCCGCCACCACGACCGTGACCATCGGTACCTACTTCGCTGCGCAGCCCACCACTGCCGCAGGTACCGCAGCCGCCGCGGTCGGTGGCCTCGCCGCCCTGAACTGGCGGCACATCCGCTCACGGCTCGCCGCCACCTACAGCGCCGCCATCACCGTGTACGCGTCCGCCTGGGCCGCTGTGATCGCCGCGCACGGCCTGTCGTGGTCCGGGCCGGGCGACGCCGCGTTCGTCGCCGGCGCAGCCGCGCTCGCCGCGCCCTACGCCTACCGGAACCGGTGGCGGTGCCGCCCCGACATCACCGTGCTCGACCCGCTCCCCGAACCCGAGCCGGTCAGCGATCTCCGCCGCACCTGGGACCTGTACCAGCCCGCACCCGCCGAACTGACCAACGAGCGGAAGATCCCCAACGGCCACCAGGCCCACCTCGTCGCCGAACGCGGCACCCGATCCGTCGAGGACATCCTCAACGCCGCGCGGCTCATCCGCAGCGCCTACGACCCGCACACCGCGATCCTCGAACCCATCAGCGCCCGCACCGCGCTCCTCACCGTCCTCGAACGCGACGTCCTCAACGACGGGCCCCGCTGGGCCGGCCCGACCCTCGACCCGGCCACCGGGATCCTGGAGATCGGCCGCTACCCCGACGGGACGCCCGCGCACGGGCAGTTCTGGGCGGAGCGGTCCGGCGCCACCGACTTCTTCGTGGTCGGCACCAAGGGATCAGGGAAGTCCGCGTTCCTCGACAAGCTGGTGTGCGAACTGCACCGCACCCCGCTCGCGGTCGCGTGGATCAGCGACCCGCAAGAAGGGCAGTGCCTCCCGGACTGGATCGACGCCGTCGACCGGTACGCGATCGGCGGGCAGGACAACATCGACCAGAACATGCGTCTGCTTCGCGCGCTGGAGCGGATCGTGTTCCGCCGGTCCCGGTACTTCGGCCAGGAGATCGAGTGGGTCGACCACAAGGGCCGGGAACGCAAGGGCGGCAAAAAGTACTTCGACCCCAACGAACCCGACGTGCACGGGGTCCGGATCCCGCTGCTGTACGCCGTCCTCGACGAGATGCACGCCCTGGTCAAGCACCCGGTGCACGGCGCTGAGGCCCTCTACCGGCTCGGGAACATCTCCCGCCTGGACCGCAAGACCGGCATCGGGAAGGCGTACGCGGGTCACTCACCGAGCCAAAACGAGATGGGCGGCCACGACGCCGCGATCATCCGGAACCTGATCAAGGAGGGGACGATCACCGCGTTCCGGACCGGTGAGCCGCTCGCCGCGCACATGCTCGGCCTGTCGGAGGACCCCAGCAAACTGCCCGCGCGGTTCTCTGACGGCTCCAAGACCCACGGCCTCGGTCTCATCGGGGGAGGCCCTGACGGGCGCTCCACCCAGTTCCGCGCCGAGTACGTCGAGGACGTCTACGGCATCGCGTCGCAGCCCCGCGCCGGTGTCCTCGACGCGATGTCCGCGGAGGCCGCCGCGGAGCCCGACGACCCTGACCTGGCGCCCAGCACGTTCACCCCGCCCGGCTACCACGGCGCTGCCGGCGCCCAGGTCGAGACGGTCTCCATCATCCCGTCCGCGGCCCAGACCCAGACGTGGGCGCACAAGATCCTGCCGCTCCTCGCGGACGGCGAGCCCCGCATGTTCGGAGCGATCTTCAAGATGTGCCCGGACGGCACGAGCAGCCGAAGCGTCCGTCACGGCCTGAGGACCCTCGTCTCTCAGGGGCTGGTCGCCACCGACGGCGACAAGAAGCCGTACGTCATCACCGACGCCGGCCGCGCCGAGCTCCAGCGGCACGCCGCCTAACCCCCCGAAAGGCCGATCAGCATGCTCAACGACATTCTGACCGCGCTCAAGGCCATGGGAGAAGCCGAGGAGGTCACGGTCACCGTCACCACCGTGACCGTCAAGCCTCGCACCTTCCAGAAGACCACAGACGATGGGCGCCTCAACGAAGACCCCATTGGTGCCATCGATGGCCTCAGCCATTCCCACCGTGCCGTCCTCGCCGCAGTACGCGACGGCAACACCCGACCTACAGAGATCGAGGAAGTGGTCGGACTTAAGCACCGCCGGGTCGCCGAACTTCTCAGGGAACTCGTGGAGTCCGGCCACCTTGTCCAGCCCCGCTACGGCCGCTACGAGACGGCCGCCTAACCAGAAGGGAACCACCGCCATGCGCGCCAGCACCCTGTGGGACGACGTTGAGCACCTCGTCCTCTCCGCCACCCGCCAGCCCGCCACCGCCCGCCAGGTTGCCGCCCGGACCGGCCTCACTCCCGACCTCGCGCAGGCGCAGCTGGAGGTGCTGCAGCGGGACGGGTTCCTCGCCCAGTCCGTGGACGCCGGTGTCCGCTACCAGCTCACCCTCACCGGCCGGAAGCGCCTGTCCGCCCTCACCACCCGGCCCGGCCACCCGGCCGCGGCCTAACACCGAAAGGAACCGCCGTGCAGATCGAGATCGACTTCCGCCCCCAGAACGGGCCCCAGCAGACCCTCTACGCCGACCTGCCCCGCCGCGACGTCGAGCAGTTGGAGGCCGACACCGCCAACCCCGACCGCGCCGACGCCACCGTCTACATCCCCTCCCGCGTCGAGAAGAACGGCCCCACCAACGAGTGGATGTTCCGCATCGGCCGCATCACCATCCGGCGGGTGTGACGTGGGGGACCCCTGCAACCACGCCGTCGTCGGTGTCCTCGCCGAGTGGAACGGCCGCTACCTGACCGGGCTCCGCGCGAAGCCCCCCGTCGCGGTAGCGCCGTGCGCCGGCCACGTCGATGAGCTCGCCGCCCGCATCCCCACCGGATCCCGAGACGAGGAGCCCTACTTCCGCGCCGCCGGGGTCCGGGAGTTGGAGGAGGAGACCGGCATTAGCGTCAACCCCCGCGACCTGAAGCTCGTCCTGAACCGGCTCGGCGGGGACCGCTGCCACCGCGCAGCCGGGTCCATCGACGGCGACAACTGGCACTGGTGGCTGGTGTACAGCGTGGCCCTCACCGACCGGGAGGCGCAGCGTGCCCGGTCGAACGGGGAGCTGAACGACCTGTCGTGGCGGACCCCGGGCGAGCTCGCGGCGCTACCGAACCTCGAACCGATCTGGCAGGAGTTCCTCCGCCAGCTCCGCATCATCTGACCTTCGAGAGGAACCCCCAGCATGTCTCTGCTCGCCCGGCTCGAATCCGCTGTGCAGCGCCGTGACTTCGAGAAGGCCCGTGACCTGTTCGACGAGCTGCAGTTACAGCAGCCCGACATGGCTGCCGAGATCCTCGCTCGGCTCCGTCTGTCGGACGAGGACGCCGCTGCGATCGGCGCTGCCTGACCCGGTCTGGGGCTGCGTCCTGGCGGCCACTGCCCCGTGGTGGCCGCCTCACGGAACACCAGAACGGAGACCTCATGCAAGACCGGAACCGCATCGTCACCCCATACACCGACCCCGACCGGTTCACCCCCGAGGAGAAGGCCGCGTTCGACGCCGGCAAATGCTGCTGGGACGTCGGCGACTCCCACTGGGGCCAGCGCGACACCATGTGCCACCAGCCGTCCCAGCCGGGCGCACCCTTCGGGTACTGCGTCGTCCACGCCCACAGGCTGTTGGAGGACCACTGGCCGGACGGGAGCCCCCGCCGATGACCGACATACGCACCTACACACGCCAGACGGCACCGCCGTGGGCCAAGGACATCACCGACACCATCCTCGCCGGGAACCTCGGAAGAGCACGCGAGATGTGGATGCGGGCCGCTGGGAAGGTCGGCGCGGACCGTGCCATCTACGCCGTCGCCGCCGTCGTCGAGCCCGACCCCGGCCGCATCACGGTGGGCGAGGCGCCGCTGGTGTTCGGGAACCCGCTCCGTACGGGGTTCGCGTGGCGGTGCGGCGAATGCCTGGACGCCTTCCGCCGCGGCGGACCCGACCCGCACGCTGGCGTCAACTACAAGACCCTGCGCGGCGCTACGGGCGCGGCCCGCAAGCACGCCTTCGAGGGCCACCCGAAGCCCGTGCCAGTGGAGGAGGTGACCCAGTGAGTAGTACCTCGTGCTCGACCTGCGGTTCGCCCAGGAGCGTCACCAGGGTCTTGCACCCGACCACAGGCAAAGTCATTCGCAAGATCGTCAACCCGTGCCGGAGGTGCACGTGAGCCTCGGACGCATGGGCGGCGTGTACGCCGCCCTCCACTCCTCACACGTCTTCGCCGACCACGTCATCCAGTCCGGCAACGACGCCGAGGACAAGGCCGGCGACGGCTGGGCGGCGAGGGTCGCGTGCGCCCGCCACGTCGGCGAACTCACCGCGTTCCAGATCGTCGCGCTCGCCGCAGCGGTCTACGCGACCGGGGAGCGGCTCAACCCGCGCCGTGTCCTCGCTGGCCTGGCTGTGAACGCAGCCACCCACTATCTCCTCGACCGGCGGCCGTTCGCCCGCGAACTCAACTACAAGCTCGGCAAGAAGGCGTTCTACGACGACTTCAAGGTCCAGCGGGACGGGTGGGTCGACCCGTACGGGCCCGGCTCCGGACCGTACGCCCTCGACCAGGCATGGCACGTCGGCATCCTCGCCATCACCGCAACCATCATCGCCGGGAAGGACTAGCCAGATGAGTAACCCGCCCCCGATCGTGAACGCCACCATCACCTGCCACAACTGCCAGCGCACCCAGACCCGTACCTTCCGAGCGCAGCCCGGAGACACCGTCGTCCTGCGGTGCGAGAGATGCGGCGCCCGGATGACTCTCGTCCTTGAGCGCTAGTCACGACGCCCCGCAGATCATGTAGGGATTGGGAAATCGCGGCAGCGCAAAACCGGCATCTGACCTGCGAATATGGGAGAATAGAGCATGTCTCGCGACAGGTGGCGTCCCCTCAGAACGAACGCCAAAATCCGCCCCGAGAAGGGCAAGCTGATCGCCTACCGACACGCGGTGTGGCAAGTCGCAAAAGTCGAAGACGTTCCCCCTGCAGAGCTTGATGAGGCATCCCGTGATGTTTGGTTCGATCGCGGGATGCCTGAGCTGAGCACGTGGCCGGAACGTCCCTACCGGGTCATCGTGGACTGGGTGGGCGGCGCGCCGGCACCCTGGCACCGCAACGGCGACAAGCAGACACGCGGAACCGTCACCGTCCCCTCTACCGCGCACATTCTGTGGCGCGTGTATCCCAGTGACCGGTGGCCGCAGTGTTCCTGCTGCGGGGAACCGATGCCGTGCCGGGCAGAACTGGAGGACGAGCAGGTGACCGCGAGCCTGGACCGCATCGCGAAGATGGAGGCGATCCCACCGGGTGCGTGCTGGGCCTGCGCCGAGCCGATCACCACCCGCCAGAAGGCGGTCGCCTACCCCGGTGAGAACCTCGACCTGCCTGGAACGGACGCGCCAAACTTCCACACTCGCCGCAGTTGCCTCCCCGCAGCACACGCCTACGAGGAGCGGTGGGTCGCGGTCGATCCGCGTCGGGAGCGGATCCTCACGTGGCCGCTCTGCGGCGGCTCACTGATCGTCCACGGAGACGGAAGCAGCGAGTGTTTCGGCGGGGTGTTGGAATGCCGGGGCCACGCTACCCACGATCACCACCGCATTCAGGCGTGCTTTAGGCAGAGCCACGGGTGCCCCCGCGAATGCCCGCGTGAGGACCACCCTGGGACGCGTCCAGCGCCACGCCCGGCTCGTCGGGGACCGACTGCGGATGGCCTGTTCGAGCGCAGCGAAGCGGATCCGAGATGAGCGGGCGAACTGAGGACATCCTCGCCGCGCTCGATCTCACGGGCGCCGAGCACATCGAGATGCGCTTGCGGGGAACGGACGCCACCATCGTCTACACACCCGACCGCGCCGAGTTCGAGCGGCGCCAGGCAGAAGGCCATCCCTCAGTACTCAGGCTCGACTGGCTCAACCTCCTGATGGACCTGCCGCACGGCGAGCCCGTCCCGTTCTCATCGTTCCGGCCGTCCGAGCACCGAGCGTTGAACCGTATGCCGTTGGGGACCGTGGACATCACCCCGGCCGGGTTCGTCCGGCAGCTCACGCACCCGCTGCGGGTGGAACTCGCAATCGTCCACGGGCACCAGTGGAAACCCGGCCTCGTCCGCGCCAGCCGTTTCGCGCCGTACTGCCGACGCACGCTCGTCCTCGCAGGGAAGCCGAAGCGCGCGTCCCTGCAAGAGGCCGCCATCGTCGCCGACGTCTACGGCATCGGCCTCGTCGTCAACGCGGCCCGTAGCCCGCAGGTCGTTGTGCAGCCCGACGGCTTCACGAAGTACCGGCACACGCCGGCTGGGTGGAAGTTTCTCGAAGAGGTTTACACGAGCGCTGTCGGTGTACAGAAGGCCGCCGCGTGATGGGCTCCCAGAATGCCGATTCCAGGAAGGAGAGGAAGGCCGTGAGTAAGACCACCACCCGCCCGCTCTGCTGCACCCGCTGCGGGGAACAGGTCCGGATCGGTGAAGAGGCATTCGTCTGGGCAGACTGCGGCCCTGCCGTCATCGGCGACGACGGGATGGTCCGGACCCCGCAGGCCCAGACTGAGGGGTACACCTACGAACCACACGAGATCCGCGCCTACGCGGTCTGCCCGAACCCTGACTGCGGACACAGGTGGCGCCTGCGAAGGCCGATCACAGCTGACCCGTCTTGACGGCCGTCGCTAACCATAAGCTTCATTCCGAGGAGGTAGAGGGCATGAGACCCATGTTGATCGCCATCGCCGCCGTGGTCATCCTGCTGCCGGTCCTGGTCCTCGGCCTGCTCGACTACGCCCGCGGGGACGGCAGTGCCGCCGACAGCATCATCACCGGCGCTATCGGTGTGCCGCTCGCCGTTTGGCTGTTCATCGCTGCGCGCCGCTCGGCGCGCAAGGACAAGCGGTGAGACCCCGGCGAGGGTTCGCACAATGCGAAATCCCGGCGGGAGGCGGCAGCGAATCGCGATGATGGCCAGATGACCCAGCCCACTCCGCCAGCCCCGCTGACTCCCCAGTCCATGGAACGGCTCGCCTTCATCCGGATGCTCCACCAGCAGGGCAACGATCAGTCCCGACTGCCTGAGCCTCTCAACTACACCTGCGTGCTCACCTTCCACGACGCGATCGAGTTGTTCCTAATGCTCGCGGGAGAGCACCTCAGGGCCGTGATCCCGGAGCGGGGCAACTTCGTAGCTCGCTACTTCGACAATATCGACAAGTCTCTGGTCGGCACTCAGCTCACTGGCCGGAAAGCCGTGGGAAGGATCACCGACCTGCGGAACGCCTTCAAGCACGCCAACACGTGGCCCGGGCCAAGCGGCATCGAGCAGTCACGAGCCGACGCCGCCAGCTTCTTTGAGGAGAACACCCCCAAGGTGTTCGGCGTCCCGTACATCGAGATTCACATGGCTGACCTCATCCCGCAGGACGCCATCCGGCAGATGGCCAAGGACGCTCACGCTGCGGAGGCCAGCGGAGACATGATCACGGCTATGGCGCTGCTCCGCGAAGCCGTGGACGAACTGTTCCGCTCCCACATCCGGTGGGAGGACATGAGCCGCTCACCTTTCAGCATCGGCCCGGACCTGCGGCATCCGGTGTCCAAGAGGACACTCCGCGCAGCCTTGACCGACGATCGCCAGGGCAACGCACGCGATGTCGCTGAACAGCTCCACACCATGACGAAGATCGTCGATGAGGCGCAGGCGGCGCTCCGAGTGATCGCTACCGGCGTTGAATACCACGCCTACCTGCGCTTCCAGTTGCTCACGCCGCGCGTCGACTACATGTTCTCCGGGGGCAAGACCATCGGGCATCACCCGGACTACGCACCATCCCATGACGACTTCGCCTACTGCAGCGCCTTCACCGTTTCTACGGCGGTGAGGCTGGCCGAGATCGACCGCTTGGTGACGTCTCCGCCCTGGATCTCCCAGTCCCAGCAATAGCCCTCGGATTCCAGGTCGGGGAGCGCGGAGTTGATCTAGAACCATTCCGTTCGAGCAAGGTCAAAGACGTCTGGGTTCCGTTAAGATGCATTATAGGAATCCAGAATTGATGGGGGAGCCCATGAAAATCGTCACCACGCCAGCCGAACTGATGGACCGTCTCCGATGGGACGAAGCCTGCGAGATGCTCGACATCAGCCCCTGGGCCGTCAACGAAGGCCAGATGGACTCCGGTGAAGAGATCACCCTCACCGAGGAGCAGGCGACCACGCTGGGCCTACTCCCCCGGCATGAGGAGATCTGATGTGGCGCATGTACGCACACCTCCGGCACGGCATGCTGACCGACATCGGGTCACGTAACTACGTCGTCAGGCAGAGACTGCCCCACCCTGTTGTGGAGGTCGAAGTCATCATGGCGGACGAACGCCACCCAGCCACTCACTGGGGGTGGCTCCAGAAGGGCGCCACCAAGCCATCCTCCATCTGGCCAACCGAGGACCTCTACCGGACGTGCTTCTACGACACTCCAGAGTCCCAGGAGAAGGCAGGCTACGGGCGGACAGTGAGACTGGCCGTGCGCCCGATCGGAAGGTTGGCCAGCCAGTGACCGACCTCGAACCGGCCCCCCTCTCCCCCATCGTCGTCCGCCCCACCGCGCCCGCACCCGTTGCGTACAGCGACGTCGATTTCACCATCAGCGCCCGCACCGCACAGCGGCTCATCAACTCCACCGCCGAGAACACCCGCATCGCCTACGACCGGGCATGGAAAGACTTCCGCGAGTGGTGCGAAGCCGAAGGGCGCGTGCACCTACCCGCCACCGCGCAGACACTCACCGAGTACGTCGACCACATGTGCGAGTGCGGGAGCGCACCCAACACGATCGCCCAAGCGATCGCCACCGTCCGCTCAAAGCACGCCGACCACGGCCACCAAGACGAGCCCGACAGCCGACAGCCCCTCAAAGCCCTCAAGGACTACCGCAAGGAGTGGGCAGACGGAGGCAACCGGGAGAAACAGGCCACCCCCATCATGGTCGACGCGCTGCGCGCCATGGTCGCAACCTGTGACCTGAGCACCCTGCAAGGCGCACGCGACCGGGCCCTGCTCCTGCTCGGGTTCAACATGATGGCCCGCCGCTCCGAACTCGTCGGCCTCGACCAAGGCGACGTCGTGGAAAGCAGCAACGGGCTCACCGTGTACGTCAAGCGGTCCAAGACCGACCAAGAAGCCCGCGGCATCACAGTGGCCATCCCCCGCGGGAAACACCCCGAGACGTGCGCCGTGGAGGCCATCAACGCATGGAAGGCCCGACTCGCCGAGCGTGGCTTGGCTGACGGTCCCCTGTTCCGGCCGATCGACCGGCACGGCCGGGTCGGCGGGGAACCCGATGGCGCCGGCAAAGGCGGCGTGCGCCTAACCGGCAAGTCCGCATGTGACATCGTCCGACGCCGCGGCATCCTCGCTGGCCTCCCCGAGAAGTACACCTCCCACGGGCTCCGCGCTGGTTCAGCGTCAACCGCGTACGCCGCCGGTGTCCCCATCGCCGAGATAGCCAAGCAGGGGCGCTGGAACCCCAACTCCCCCGTGCTGCTGCGCTACATCCGGTTCGTGGACCAGTGGAAGAACAACCCGATGAAGGACATCGACCTATGATGCTTCTCCCCCCACGGCGACGGGAGCGAGCGTGAGCGAAAGAAGCCTCGCTAAAGAGCGCAGTACTCGACCTGCCCTCATCCTGCTCGGGCTCAGCGGCCTCGGCGCGAACACCGCCATCACCCTCTGGTACCGCGCCCGCTACAAGCGGCTCCTTCGCATAGGTGTCGAGCGCTGCCAACTGGTGGGGCGTGACCCGGAGCAGTGGCTTCTCGGTGTCATCGCGGACATACAGTCCGCACAGAAGTTCCCGGTGCGCAGCCCGCATCACCGGCTCGAAGCCCGGTGGGTGCAGCAGGAACTCGATCGGGTCACGGGTCGCCGGTCTGCGGAAATCTAGCCCTGTCTAGGGCGACCCGCGCCGCTGCCGCTGGAGGCCCGGTGGCATGATCGATCCCGTGGCTGACTTCGACTTCCCTGCCGACCTGCTCGACCTGCAACGCGCCTGGTACGCCGCCGATGCCCGCTGTGTGGAGGCCGGTGCTGCTCTGCCGCCCGGGCGGGACGTGGCCGCCGGCGTAGCGGAGCCGACCGTAGAGCAGCAGGCCGAGCTGGCGGAGGCTCGTGCGGAGCGGCTCCGGATCACTGAGGCGCTGCAGGGGCATCCGTGGTGGGCGAGCGTGGACGATAAGCGGGCGGCGAAGGCCGCGCTCAGGGCAGCCGCCCGCTCCTGACGCGACGGCTACGGGGTTATCGGGATGCGAACAGATCCCGGACGGGCTACGGTCTGCCTTAGCGCGTAGGGCCCGGTGCCCGCACGGGTCGAAGACCATCGGTTACCTTTGCAAACGGAATCTCCGGTGGTCGCCACCACATCCGTGCGAGCACCCGGCCCTACGGGCCGAGCTGGAACGTACGGGGAGGGCGGGTCGAAGTCCCGTCGGTTACCACTCTTAATGGGGAGGTCGCGGGTTCAAATCCCGCCGCCGGGTGAAAGCCCGGTGTAGCTCAGTCAGGCTAGAGCGCCATACCCCGGTGGGCATAACCACATCCGCCCTCCCCTACGCGTCCAGAACCCCACATCCGCTCTCTTGTGGCGGGTCGAACTTCTGGAGGCCCCTAATGGCCCGTGACCCTCTCGCATCTGTGTCCACCGTCCAGACGCCCCAGACCCAGCCGATCCCCGGCCGCGAGACCGAGCAGGTCCGCAACAACGCCGGCGGCTACGGCTTCGGCAAGGACCTGTGGACCCGGCTGGAGGACTTCCTCATCCTCGGCACCACCGGCGGCACCTACTACATCGGCGAGGACAAGCTCACCGCTGACAACGCCCAGGTCGTGTTCGACGCGATCCAGGCGGACGGTGCCCGGGTCGTGAAGCTGGCGACGGGAATCTCGACCGCACGTCCGCCCCGGGCGCCGAAGAACCGGCCCGCCCTGTTCGCGGTCGCCGCGGCGGCGGCCCGTGGCGACGCCGACACCCGACAGGCCGTAAAGGGGTCGCTCGCGCAGGTCGCGCGGACTACCGATCACTTCGCGACGTTCTTCGGGTACTGGAAGAACCTCGGCGGTAAGACCTCCGGAGGTGGGACCGCGCCGGTGATCGGCCGGTCGCGTCGCACCGCACTGGCTTCCTGGTTCCTGAACGACGACGTCGACCAGGTCGCGTGGCGGGTGTGCAAGGCCCGGCAGCGGAAGACCCCGGCCGGTGAAGCGTTCGCGCTGCGAGACGCGCTGCGGATCGCGCACCCCAAGGCCGACAGCCCTGCTCGGCGTGCCCTGTTCGGGTGGATCGCGGGGAACGTGTCCGACGCGGACGCCCGGACGCAGGTCCCGGCGATCGACGCGTTCCTCACCGCGCAGTCCGTCACCAGTCCGGTCGAGGCGATCGACGTGGTCCAGGACCGCGGCGTGCCGTGGGAGTTCCTCCCCGACGCTGTCCTGACCGACGCGGGCGTGTGGGACGAGCTCATCGACACGATCGGGATGATTGCGCTGATCCGGAACCTTGCGCGGACGACGCGGCTCGGAACCCTCAAGCCGATGAGCAACGCGACCCGCCGTGCCGCAGCACGCCTCACCGACGCCGCTGCGCTGGCAAGGGCGCGGATCCACCCGATGGACCTGTTCCTGGCGCTGCGCGTCTACCAGGCGGGCAGGGCGCAGCCGAACCTGCGCGCAGACGTGCAGACGTGGGTGCCGGTCCCCGCGATCGTGGACGCGCTGGAAGAGGCGTACGAGCTGTCGTTCGGTCACATCCAGCCGTCCGGGCGCCGACTTCTCATCGCGGTGGACTCGTCCGGGTCCATGACGTGGGGCAGCATCTACTCGGGCGGGTCCCCGCTCGGGTCCTGCTACGAGGTCGCGAACACGATGGCCGTCATCCTGAACCGGATCGAGGGCGGCAACGTCCACGTCATCGACGTCGACACGCATGTTCACGCTTCTCGTGTCACCGCCCGCACGAATCTGCGGGAGATCTCGACGTGGAAAGCGTCAGGTGGCGGCACGGACCTCTCGCTGCCGTTCGAGTGGGCGCAGCGCGAACGCCTCGGCGTGGACGGTGTGGTGGTGTTCACCGACAACGAGACGTGGGCGGGGCGGCAGCACCCGTCGCAGGCGCTGGCCGGGTATCGGCGTGCGGTGAACCCGGCGGCTCGTGTGGTCCTGGCGGCGATGGCTGCGAACGGGCACACGATCGGTGATCCTCGGGATGAGGGTGTGCTGAACATGGCGGGTGTGGACGCTTCGCTGCCCATGGTGGTGAACGGGTTCATCCGCGGCTGACCTACGGTCGCCGAGGGGGCTTCGGGGGCGTGCGCTCTCGGAGCCCCTCCGTGGTTTTGCGGGTGTTTGCGCAGGTGAGTTCCGACCGGGGTTTCGGTCATGTCAAAGAGTGACGGTAAGTCACCCCTTGCATCTATTGACGGCGGGTGCAATGGTGGCAACCGTGCGCACAGACCGGTGGCACCTCAGCACCGGCACTGTTTCTTGACACCTGAACACACGGCAGACCACCGCCGGGGCGAGTACCCGCTCACTCCCCCGGCGGCGGCCCCTCCGGCTCGGGCTCGCCCTCAGCAACCAGAACCACCCGGTACGCCGGCAACACCTCGACACCCTCAACCGTCTCGACCACAGCGACAGGCTCATGGACGTCCAGACCGAACCGGCGCCGCTCATCGTCATCAGCCGGACGGATCGTGACACGGGCACCGGGCGGGATCGTCATCGTCGAACGCTCCTCCCGGTCACGGACCCTCGACCCGACCCCGCGCTCAGTAACGACGAGTCGCTCGCTTCGCAGGAGCTGGAGCGCGGACCGGACAGTGTTGACGCCGACCTCATACTCCGCGGCAATGCGGGTCTCTCCGGGGAGCTCTGCCCCGGCCGCCAGGATCCCTAAACGGATCTGGTCTCTGATGTCATCGGCCACCTGCTTGTAGGCGGGCCTGTCCGCCAAGGGGTCGATGCGCCTCCGTCGCCGCATGATCGGAAACGGTAGGTGCGCCTCTTGGTATCTCCCCCTCTGGGTATATGCCAAGAAGCTCGAACACAGGTACGGGAGCCGCGCGTTTGAGGCCCAACTGTCTGATTAGGCTCTTGACGCGACTGGACCGGCCCCCGGCGGTGAGCCCCCGACCGGGGACCGCTCTGCTGCTACAGGTCGTGCTCGCCGGCCTTGACGGCGGCGACCAGGCCACGCCAGCCAGCCGACGAGACCTCGATCGGTCGAGCATCCGGGTCTTTGCTGTCCCGCACCCCTACGTGCGCGGGGAGAGCGGCGACCTCAACGCAGTTGTTGCCGTCCCCGCTGTAGCTGGACTTGCGCCAGACGGCGCGTGGGGAAGCTTCCATGGTGCTGCTCCTTGCGACTGGACTCATTCACGTGTCCGGGCAGCGAGCCACTCCGCGGACTCCTCGGCCGGCATCGCAGCCCGGCTCACGTGCTCAAACGCCACCCTAGTGCGGGCCAGGTCAGCGGCGTTCTCCGCGTACCCCTCCCCCAGCAGCCCCTCCGCATGGGCAACGTCCAGCCCGTGATCGTCGGGGAACAGGAACAGCGTGAACGCCCCCATGAGAGCGGCCGGCGGTACAGCCGCGGTGACCGGCAGCACTTGGAGACTGACGTTGCTGCGGGTCACGGCCAGCGACCACAGCTCGCTGATCTGCCCGCGCATCAGGTCCGGGTCGCCGATGCGGTGGCTGAGCGCAGCCTCATGGATCACCGCGTGCACGGTGGGCGGGGACGCCTGGTGCAGGATCTTCTTCCGCGTCATCCGCGCCTCAACGAGCCGGTCAAGGTCCGAGCCGGTCACACCCTGCCGGTTGGAGTAAACGAACCGGGCGTACTCCGGGGTCTGGAACAGGCCGGGGACCAGCGTGGTCTCGTACATGCGGATGTCAGGTGCCTGCGCTTCCAGCATCACGAAGTTGCCGGTGAACGCGTCGTCGTACAGCGTCCACCAGCCGCGCTGCCAGGAGTCTTCGAGGAGTTGGAGGATCGCGGCGTGGCGGGAGGCGTCGACCCCGTACGTCTGCAGCAGGGCGCGGACGTCGTCTTCTTCGGGTCGGATGGTGGGTTTCTCGATGCGGGAAAGGGTGGAGCGGTCGCATCCGACTCGGCGGGCCGCTTCCGCCTGGGACAGCCCGGCCTTTTCTCGCAGTTTGCGGAGCTCCAGAGCGAGCCGCCGGCCACGCAGGGTTGGCGTGGATGTGAGAGCCATACCGTCATGGTCTCACCGCCCGTACACGCCGGGTAGCCGCGTCCGGAAACGGACACTGATACCGCGCAACGTGCATTGATTTCGTGCACGTTGCGCGGCATTCTTACGTCTACAGGCCGTGCGGTTGCGGTCGGTGAGACGCTGGAGGTCACGGCATGGGCGCGACGCACGCGGACACGGACAGCCGGTGACCGCCGTCATGGACCTCGCCACCGCCCCCCTCAAGGTCACCACCCCCGCGCAGGTCCACGCCGCCCACCACCGCATCCACGCACTCGCCAAACAGGTCGTCGGCCCGGTCACCGGGTACGACGTGGCACTGATGGCGTGCGAGGCGATGAGCAACGCCGTCGTGCACGGCCGCGGCCCCGTCATCGTGACGGTGTCCTGCGCCGAGACGGGCCTGCGGGTTGAGGTCCACGACGAGGGACCCGCCCTCAAGGTCGCCGGGCGCGTGGATCACGGGCAGGGACTCAAGCTGATCGCTGAGCTCGCCGCCCGCTGGGACCTGACCGTCGGTGAGACTGGGACGGTCCTGTGGTTCGAGGTCGACCGGGAGGTCGCCTCATGAGCGTGGACGCGCCTCGTACACCGCCCCGCTCGGGCCGCGTCCATGTGGGGGGAGAGCACGGGCCGGGACACCTGGGTATGTCAGCAGGTTCCCGGTCCGTGTCCACAACTTGGGGGGCGCTTCCCTGCGCCCTTCGAGGGCCGGTGACGGCCTTCTCATCCGCCCCGGCCAGGCCGGTACACGTCCTACCGGGCGTGTGTCACGTCCCCCGTGACGGCCTGGCCGGGGCCCACATCGTCACCGTCTACCGGGGCGCCTGCAACAGGCTGACGCGATCCGGTCTTGTGCCCCGTGGTCTTAGGTCCGAGGCGCGCACCTGAGACCGCGGTCGAGTGTCGTGGTTCCGGCGGGTCGGTCGGGGTCCGTCGGAACCACGACCCCCACGCCATCAGCGGCCGGGGTGTCCGGCCCCGTGGACATGGTGTGGCTCGTACCGCACGGTGGTCCACCCCTCGTCCTCACAGTCCCGGCACTGCGTCGTCCGGTGACCTTTGTTCGCGGCCCACGCCGCCGCGCAGTTACATGGTGACCAGCCGACGAGGACACGGCCGGGGCGGAGCTGGTGGCCGTTGGGGCAGGTGCCGAGCATGACGTCACGATAGGGCAGTTGTCGGCGCAGGTCACGGCCCGGGGTTGGCGGTAATCCGGCGAGTGTGCGGGCGAGCAGGGTGAGGGGCGCGAGAGTGTCCATGGCTGGGACGGTAGGAGGGCGTGGGGTGCGGGGCGGTAGAGCGCGGTTCTGTGGATAACTCGCGATCTAGACCAGTCTGGTTATGAGGCTGGGAATCACCGCCCTGAAACGCTAGCGTTACAGACATGACGATCCGCGAGAACCTCCACCAGATGGCCACCACCCAGCCCCGCACCACCGCACCCGGCCACCCCAAACGCGGAGACGTCATCGACATCGACGGCGACCCCTGCACGGTCACCAGCTCCGCCCAGGTCGCCGGCCACCTCGTCATCTACGCCCGTGACGCCCAGTGGGCCGAGCGGACCGTGCGCATCCCGGTCCGATGACCGACCGGCACGTTTACACCGAAGACGGCCAACGGCTGTACACCACTGCCCAGCTCGCTGCGGAGCTCGGCATCACACCCGAAGCAGTCCGTGTCCGGCTACACAGGCAGCAGACGCAGCCCTATACGCGGCTCGACGGCCGCACACCCCTCTGGACACTCCCCAAGGAGAACGCCATGACCTTCACCTCTCGTGACCTGCGCGACCAGGTCGCCCGCGCCACCGACGCCAGCGACGGCGAGTACGACGTGCCCGCGATCGTCGCCGAGATCATCGAGAGGCAGGGCGGCGCGGTGCCGGTGGACGACATCGAGACCGGTGAGTTCTGGGAGATCGTCGGCAAGCACGCCACTGACTGACCCCAGGCATGACGAAGACGCCCCGCTCCCCCGGCCGCCGTAGCGGTCGAGAGAGCGGGGCGTTCGCCTGCTGCTATGCCGGTAGACCGGGTGCCACGGTTCCCACGTGGCAGAAGCAGGCCGACTCTACGGGGCGGAGCCCGCCTTCACAGCCGGGGCCGGCGACACGTTCTGCCGCAGCAGCAGAGCCAGGATGATCGACCCCACCGTCACCGACGTACCGATCTGCTCCGCCGACAGATCCAGACCGAACGCGCCCAGCGCTGTCAGCACCGTCGCCGCCCCGCCCGTGATCGCCGACACCGACACCGGCCGCGTCATCGCAGCCACCACCCCGGCGAGCACCGCCGTCACGATCGTGTTGACCGCGCCGGTCTGCGTGTCCGACAGGTCCAGACCCCAGGCGACCAGAGCCGCCACCAGGGCATTCACGGCGTACACGATGACCGCCGGCTCGTAACCGAAGATCCTCATAGGGCATACCTCCCGGCATGCTGAAAGGGCCCGCCGGCGGCAGGCCACGTTGATGGAAAGGAACGGGGAAGGTCAAAGGTCTCTGGTGGCGAGCCAGGTCTTCATCGCGTGAGCCAGCGCCACATCCGCCGCATCAGGTCGAGGAACCGGCCCAGGAGGGACGACCGGCCCCGCGGGAGGAAAGGGTTCGGGTCACCGGTGAGCGCGCTCATCGCCTCACCGAGCCCATGCAGATCCACACCCAGCGGCGACAGATCCGTGGCGTCGTTCACCCATTCCGGCAGGATCGCGATCCACGCCTCATCCACCGTCCGGCGCCACACCGTCCACGACATCCGGACGACCCGGCCCCACGTCACCACGTCCACGCCGTCCGCGTCGTACCCGACCGCGACGACCGCGTGACCACCCAGCGACCGGCCACCAGTCCGAGCCCAACCCCGGCCGGTGTTGAAGTCGGACATCATCGTCTCGGTGACGACCAACCCGACCCCGACCGCCCCGAACGTGTTGATCGCCGTCATCACCTCAGCCTGGTCAGACGGCTCAACCTCAGCGAACGCCAGCGCCCGATGCCCGGCCATGCCGGTCTTGCGCCAGTCCGCGTACACGTCCTGCAGCACCGCGCCACGATCGGTCTCCGGATGCCCCGGCCGGTACCCCGACACCCGCGAGTACGCCGCGACCACGTCCTCCTCCGCCACGGTGACGGTCTCACCGTCCCCGTACGTGGAGGTGTTCTGCAGGTTGTGGGCGACCATCGCAGCCGTGCAATCACCCAGGACATCGTTGGCGTAGAGAGGCCACCACTCGACGCGGGAATGCCAGTCCACCGACGCCGGCGGCTCAGGCGGGACAGCAAGGTACGGCCGCAGCTTCAGCCGCGGCTTCGTGCGGACCGGCGCGAGCCGACCACCCTGAAACGTGACGGGCAAACGAGCCCCCAAAAGGGAAAGCCCCCGGCACCGTGCCAGGGGCAGACAGGAAGAAGACGACCGCAGGTCAGTCGGCTGCGAGGTCGTATGCGGCGCATGCGAGCTCCGCCGCCTCAGCGAGCCGCTCGAGCGCCGCGTCCTTGGCCTTGCACTCGGGGAGGTGGATCACCCATTCCATCCCCACCGCGAGGACCGTGCCTCGGACATGCGCATGCTCGGGTGGCTGTCCCATGTCAGACAGGGCAGCGAACCGGCGCATGACGTCGTCGAGGGTGATCGGAGGGCCCTTTCCAGGCGTGGCCCGAGTGGGCGCTGGGGGGAGCGTCGAGGGGATCAACCAACGATAGCCGCCCGCACCGACAGAACAGCGGGTCTAACTGGCCTGGTCCGGAACGTCGATGCGTACCGTGATGGACTCGATCGCGGCCTCGATCCGCGCGATGAGCGCGTCCGCGTCGACCTGCTGCCCGCGGTCGGCGGCCAGCGCGGCGAGCGTCTTGGACAGCTCGCCGAGCGCGGCGTTCTGCGCGTCCAGGCGCGCCAGAATCTCCCGGAGCCGACGGCCGTGGTCGACCAAGTGGCTCTGACCCCACCAGTTCGGGTTCTTGGGGTCGGCGACCGGAGCAGGGATCTCGTCGCGGCGCCACACGGCATCGGCGATCAGCTTCGCGTCGTCCTTGGTCAGGGGCATGTCGTCGTCCTCCGATCCGGGCGCGGGCATCCCCGCCCGCACCCACTTGTAGAGCTGGTCCCCGGGGCACGACGTGCTGTAGACGTCGCGGTGGCCGAGCTTCTTCAGGCCGCCGCCCTTGCGGCGGACCGCCTCGTCATACAGCCACCGGATCGAGCGGAGCGCCGCCGGGGTCGCGTCGCCGTCCCGTCCGATCATGCAGACGCCGATGCCAATGCTGTTGTGGTCCGGGGCGTGCGCGCCGACCGTCAGCCAGCCGCGCCCCTCGTAGATGCGTCCCTTGACGTCGACCAGGAAGTTGTAACCGACGTCGGCCCAGCCCCGATCCGGCCCCATGTGGAAGTCCTGAATCGACCGCACCGTCTGCGTGGTGGGGCCCTCCGAGTAGTGCACGATGAACTCGGTGCGGGTTCCCCACGAGACCGTTGAGCGGGACCGCGGAGCGCGGGCTCCCCACCCCGCCCGGCTGATGATGTCCATACTCGCTCCTCCTGCCATCGTGACCAGCGGCATCAACCGCACCTCAACTCACGCCGCAGATCATGGATCTGCTGCTGAATCCGGGCGCCTCGCTCCGTCGACGGCGGCGTCTGCGGCTGATCCAGCGACTGAAGAAGGTCACACCATCGCTGATCCGACTCCCGTTGCACATGCCGCGTGTAGGCAGTGGACGCGACCAAGGCACCAACGAACAGGAACCCCACCAGCACCACTACTGTGATCGCGTAGATCCGCCGGAGACTCATCCGCCATTCACCCTGACCCACCATTCGACGCCGGTTGCGGTGGCGACGGCTCCTGCGGAGAGGGCGGCGATGGAGATCCGGTACCAGACTGCGCGAGCCACAGTGTCGCGAGAATGCCCGGCGCGATCATCAGGACAGCGAAAAACGCCAGCCTCCCCAGGTCTGCCTTGCCTGACAGTTCCTCGTGGATGACGCCCCAGACCCCTACTGCGAGACACACCATGTCTCGAACGACCGTCATCCATGCGGGCCCACGCCACACGCGCTCACCCCTCTATCTCTCGGAGCGGCGGCCGGACCGCTGATCAGTACATGGTCAAAGATGCGGCTCGGGCACCTCATTGGAGGTGCCCGCCGCGCAGCACGTAGAGCTGCATCGGCAGGAACACGCCGTCTCGAGCGAGCCACCACGGGCTCGCGGGCTCGTCCGCCGGGCGGGCGCCGGTCAGGTAGATCTCCGTAATCCGCGTCCGTGCCTGCGTCGTCAGCGGCCCGGTGAGCGACACGGACGCGATCCGGGTCTGGGCCTGCGACGGCGCCGCACCCGTCAGCGCCACAGCGGCGATCTGCGTGGTCGCCTGGCTCGGCGCGAGGCCGGTGAGCGAGACGGCCGCGATCTGCGTGGTCGCCATCGCCTACGCCGTGGTCTGGGTGATGCGGACGCGGAGGTCCGACCAGTCCGTGACCGCCGCCAGATCCGCAGCGGGGACCGTCACGTTCACGTTGGTCAGCGATGACCGGACCGTGTTGTCCGTGCTGCTGGAGATCACCGTGGACCCTTGCATGAGCGCGATCACCCGCGTGACGCTGGCCGCCGAGGTGTCCCTGCAGCGGACGGTCAGGGTCATGTCCTGCCCTGCCCCAGGCGGGACAACGCGGCCGAGCTTCCACTCGCCGACCAGCCCGGTCGGGCCGGTGGACGTCTCCAGATAGGAGGAGTCGCGGCCGTCGCTGAGGTGGCTGGCCTGCGGCTGCCCGGACGCGAGCGCCGGGGCCGGCGTCCATCCGGTCGTGGTGACATCGCTGACGGGGTGCACGGTCTGGGTGCCGGTCGCCGGGGCGAGAGCGATCGTGTACAGCGCGGTGTTGCTGCTGGCGACGTCGGCCGTCCAGACGTGCCCGCCGAGCGTGGCCCCGGACGCCTTGTCCGTGCCGGAGTCGCCGATGACGGCTTCGCGCTGCGACTCGCCGGACGCGGCGCCCGACATGGCGGTCTTGCGTGCGGTGAACCCGGCCGGAGGCGTCCACGACGTGATCGGGTTGCCGTTCGGCGACTTCGAGCAGACGATCTCGACCTCCCAGCACCCGGCGATCTCCGTGGTGATCGAGCCGGGGGTGGTGTGGGTCGTGGAGCTCACAGTGTCCGAGGTGGACGCGATCTGGTGGATCGGGTCGCCCGGGTCGGTACCGGAGTAGACGGCGAGCGCCGCGGACCCGCGGGACTTGGTCGCGCTCGCCAGCAGCGTCACGACCGCCCCGGCGTCGTCGGGCCCCGCGACCCGGCTGAACACGAAGGTGCCGTTGGTGCCGTCCGACGTGGTGATCTTCTTGCGGAGGGCCCAGCCGCTGCCGGGGTTCACGTCCTCGGCCATGTCCACGGCCAGGATCATCCCGTCCCCGGCCACCACGGACGCCGGGACGGTCACCGCCAGCGCCTGCCCGGCGGCGGTCACGAGCCCTACGGCGCCGTCCCTGTACGCGATGCTCACGCGAGTGCCCTCCCGGTCTCTGCGACCGCGCGCCAGGCGGCGCGGCCGGGTTCGTCGAGGGACCATGCGCCCGTGGCCGGGTCATCGGCGTCCCAGTACATGATCAGATCGAACTTGCCGGTGCCCTGCGCCCACGCGACCGACGCGGCGATCTCGCGAGGCCGCGCCGTCGGGTCGTCCGGGTTCACCACCCGCCCGAACTCGGGGATCGTCAGCGGCTTGCCGAGGCCCTGGAAGTAGGCGAACCAGCGCTGGAAGTTCTCCGCCGTCGCGAGGGTTGTCCGGCCGGTCGTGGCCTTGGCGTTGTAGGTGTCGACCCCGTAGAAGTCCGCGTGGCTCGCGGGGACGATCCAGTCGGTGGCCTCGTAGCGGACGCTGCCCGCCCCTCCGGTCACCGGCGCCCCCGACTTCCAGGCCGAGCCGAGGTGCACGGGGCCGCACCGAACCGCTGGGTTCGCGGCCTTCACGAGCTCGTAGAAGCGCTTGAACATGATCACGAACTGCTGTGCGCCGCCGGGGAACGCCGGGTTCTTCGGTGCGGGCTGGAAAGCAGGCACGTCGTTCTCCGGCTCGTGCCAGCAGGTAAGCCACCACGGCCGGTCAGTCGGCCCGGTCGCGGCGAGGTTCGTGATCTGGGAGTCCCAGTCCCCCGCGATAATCTCGGCGGGGTCGGCCTTCACGCTGAGGAAGCTCGTCCACGGCTTGCCGACGTCCGGCCCCGACGACGATGCGGCGAAGCTCGCGGGGATGTTGGCGTTGAACTGCCGCCGGATGGTCAGCGGCCCGTAGGCGTCGTTCGCGGCGGCGAAGCTGCTCGCCGAACTGTCCGGGTGTCCGACGTACGCGCCGACCAGCAGGCGGCTCGGCGGGGGGCTCGACACGCGCTCGGTGTAGGAGACGAACTGGCCGTCCTGCGCGGCGTACAGCAGGAGCGGCATCAGGCGCCTCCCCAGTACATGTCCAGCCCGTCGACCATTCCCGTTCCGCCGATCGCCGGGGGCGACGGGGCGAGCGGCAGCGTGTCCACCCAGATCACCCACCGGCCCGTCTCCGGGCGGGCAGGCCAGGCACCGGTAGCCGGGTCGCGGCGCACCCACGCCGGCGCCGAAGACAGCTCGCCGAGCTGGGCCTCCAGCGTGGCGACCTGGGCGACCAGCCCGGCGACCTCATCGCTCAGGTCAACGGCGATCATCAGCCGCCGCGGCCCGGCACCGCCGGAGGCGTCCGCCCACATGCTCCGGACGCTGGGCCCTGGGCTGCGGAGCTGCGGAATCGCGCCGTTGGCGTCGCTGGTCACCTCTGTGATCACCGCGCCGTTGAAGTCGGTCAGGCCCGTCTCGTAGCGGGTCCCGCCTGTCTGGGCGTTGTAGAACCACACCGAAGCGTCCGCGGCGAGCACCAGCGCACCGCCACTACCGGCAGCAATGACGTAGTCCGCGATGCCGCCCCCGAAAAGGTGGCCGTCAGCAGCCATGCATATCTCCTAGATCGGGAAGGTCACGCCGCAGCGGAGGGTGGCTCCGGCCGGGATGTCCCGCGAGGGGAAGATCGCGATCACGCGGCCGTCTTTGAGGCAGTCAATGCGGATGCTGTCACCCGAGCTGAACTGCCCGATCCCGTAGGCCGGGTGCTCAACGGGCCGCATCCCGATCGGAAGGGTGACCAGCTGGGACCCGTCGGGGTCGGTGCGCCCGAAGAACGTCTTGCGCGTGGCGGAGACCTTCAGCCCGACAATGCCGTTATGCAGCCTGACCGCGCACGTGTCAGCGTCGGTCTTCGACCAGACGGTGGGCCAGGCCAACTCCAAGTTGATCCACCCGGTGTCCTGGTACACGCTCGTCCACGCGCTGCCGTCAGACCGGTAGATCTGCCCCGTGTCGATCTCCACCGCGACACGGGCAGGCGCCGCCGACACCAGGGACGCCGCGCGGGCGGCGGAAGTGAACCAGCCCGGCCCGTACCGCTCATCGACCAGGCCCGTCAGCGACCCGTCCGCCTTGGACGTCCACCGGCAGATCGGAAGGTCCCACGCCCCCGTAGCCCCCCGCGTCAGCGCAGGCGGCGACCCTGAACCAGCCGTACCGGTCACCACCGTTGGGAGGATGTACGTCGCAGCGGACGCGGCGGCACGGTCGAGCCGCAGCACCAGCCTGTCCGCCCGGTCCTGCCCAGCCGCCGCCGGCACCGGCGACGCCGTGGTCGAGGTGACTGGCTTGTAGTAGCCCCGCAGGTACGCGCCACCAGCGGCGATGCTCGCGGTACGGGCACCGGACTGGATACTCGGGGCCAGCCCTGACACCACACCATCGAGCTGTGCTGCAGAGAAAAACGCCTCCCACTCGGCAGCGGTCGTGATCTGGGAGACTCCCGGGTACGGGTACCCGTCATCGGCCATGCGTCCTCCATCCGGGGTGGTGCATGCGGAAAACCCCGGGGAGCGCAACCGGGGAAGGAGATCAGGTAGTGACGGATCCGCGCAGAGCCCGCTCCAGCGCCCGCAGCCGCGCCGACAGCTTGCTGCTGATCGTCTGGTCCGCGGCATCGTCGGTGGCGGTACCGATCGTCGGGGTGACCGTCTCGGTGTAGGCGTCACCTGTGGCGTCCGCGACCAGCTGCGCCTTGGAGATCACATCGGAGTAGGTGACACCATCACGGATATCGAGGGTGCCGATGTCCCCCACCCGGTAGCCCTGCACACCTGGGGCGTCGTTCCCGAACCGGAGCCGCGGCAGGTCCACCACAGTCGCCGCGATGTTCACCCTGCCCGCGCCGGCACCGATCGCCTGGTTAGCTGCGACCGTGACGTCCGCGGCGGTGTCGGTGGACGACTGGTCAACGAACTGCTCGACTCGCCGCCACGGATTCGCAGCGAGGGCACCGTCAGTCTCGGAGAACTCTCCCGCCGTGACCTTCGACTGGACCAGGATCGCGTTGCCGCTGGGGCAGGCCACCGTCAACGTCGCCTCCGGCAGGTTCCCCAACGAGGCGGAGAACACCGCCTGGCCCGTCAGGTCCCGCGGGATGTAGCAGTCAAAGATCAGTTCACCGTCGCCGAGCGTGACCTGCACGCCGATCGGGGTTTGCTCGTCCACGGCCCGGACCATGTCCATCACGCTCTGCTGGACGGTGGTGTTCTCGGTGCCGCTGGTGGCGTCCGGGTCAGGTGTCGCCACCTTGTAGGTAGCGGACCCGCCCCGGGCCTGGTCAGTAGCGACGGTCAGCAGCGGCACTCGCCTGGACGTGTCCCCCGCCGTGACGAGGTTCGCGGCAACGATCGTCTTGATGACTGTTTCGGCTGCCGCTGGCCCGTAGGTGGTCGAGCCGACGTTCTGCGACGGCCATGCCGCCCCAGGGTTGGGATAGGCGAGCCTGTTCGCGAGCAGGCACAGGAAATCGGCGCCGGTGAAGGTGAGGGTCTCGACGATCCGGCCGTCGGTCAGGGCCCGGTTGAAAGCCCAGTCCTCAATGAGGAGCGGCACTTCGTACACGTCGCCCCACGTGACGACGAATCCGAACGGGATGAGGTCACCGTTGCCGTCGAGCTGGACCAAGCCCCAGTTCCGGGCATCGGCGGGGACCTCGATGACCGCGGAGCCGACCTGGTTGTAGGCGAGCGTGACATCGATCTTGTCGAACACCACTGGCCGGCCCCGCGACAGGTCCGTGAGGACGAGCTCCTCCAGCAGGACCGCCATGTCAGGCCCTCAACCAGCGCCGGTGATAGAGCATCGAGATCTGCGACCCCGTACCGGCCGAAGCGAGCTCCAGATTCAGAAGGTTGGCACCAGGCACCAGCGTCCACAGATCCCGGGGCGTGGACTTCACCAGGTCCCCCCACCGGTCAACGCCGTCCTGATCGATTGCGGACTGCAAGGTGGGGCGGGTGTCGACCGTGATGACCTCGCCCGCCGACAAGGTCACGCCCAGGGAGAACTCCCTGCCGGTGGTGACGTTGGTGAGGGTCGGCACACCAGGCCCGGTGATCGTCCACGTCGGGTAGGCGTCGCCGTTGCCGGTGTTGTAGACCGTGGTCTCCCCCAGCGTCGTTGACGGTGTGAGCAGCACCGGCGGCATCGGCGGCACCCCGCCACTCACCGGCGGAGCGGCGAACACCAGCGGCCCGACCGGGTCAGCATCCTGAAACAGCGAGTCCAGGCCCGACTCGAAGGTCAGGCCGTACGAGGTGTCCCGCTGGTAGGCGTCCCTCGACGCTTCCTCCTCCGTCTGCGGCGGCCCAGACGTACAGAACACCTCGATCTGCCGGGCCGTCCCGTCTGGCCGGGCGAACCGCAGCACACCCGGCGTGGGAACGCCGGCGCGGTCGTGCCACAGCGCGAACGTCAGACGGTCCAGCAGGTCCAGCAGCCCGGCCTGGGATGTGTCGTCGAAGACATGCAGCCCGATGACGATGGAGCGTTTCGCCGCGCTGAACGCCTGCGGGAGGCTGCCGCCGCCTGCTAGAGACGTGTCGGTGTAAGCGGCGGGTGGGCCACCGATGCCGGTCACCGAAAGGGCCCGGCACTGCGACCCCGGCGTGGACCAGTCCCACACATGGCCGTCCGGGTCGATGTAGGTGACCTGGAGTGCGTGACGAGACCGCGTCCCCGACGTGGGCGGCCCACCAGTACCTGGCGTGCGGGTGAGGAGCGGCATCGGCTACCTCCGTCGCCCGGTACGGTCCCGGCGGCCCTGCTCGACCTGCATCGCGGTGAACGCGGACCGGACCTGCTGCTCGTATGCGGCCTTCGTCATCCCATCCATGTGCGCGTGGTAGTGGGTGGAGCCGTCGCCGCCGCTGGTTGAGTCGGCGAGCCGTGCCCACTGCGCGTCCGTCAGCACCGGCTCCGGGGCGCCGGTGCCGTTGTAGACCATCGACACACCAGTGGGGAGGTATCCGCCGTTGTCGAACTTCCACGGCGGCAGGCCCCAGAACGGAGTGCCCCGCATCGGAACCTCGCGGACGAACCCGCCCGTGAACGGCGCCTCAATGATCTTTCCGTTGCCGGAGTACATGTAGGTGTGGCCGGGGTGCGGCTGCCCGACCGCGCCCGGTACAGGCTGGCCGATGCGCCGAAGCCACGGCCGCTGTGTGTAGGTGGTCCGCGGCATCACCTTGTGCGCCGCCTGGTACCAGCCGTACTGCATCAGCGAGGAGCAGTCGAAGCCGACGGTGTTGGCGCCTCGCCCGAACCCCCGGGACGGGCCGTGCGGGCCGCCGCCACCCCACGAGTACGGGGTGCCGATCATGGCTCGGACAGCGCGGACCGCGCCCATGCTGCCCCCGCCGCCGATCTTCTTCTCCAGCGGCCCGAAGTACGACAGGATCCGGGAGGTGAGGCCCCGGACGGCGTTGACGGCGAGGTCTCCGAAGCCGGTGCCTCCGATCGCGCGCTGCGCGGAAGCGATCAGGGGGTTGAACGCCGCTGTTGCGGTCTTCACCAGGCCCTTGGAGAACCAGCCCTTCGCGGCCTTCAGGAACCCGCCGACAATGCCGCCGAACGCGAAGTGCCCAGCGAAACCGGGTGGCATCCCCGGGTCGCCGGCCATGCCGAGGTACCGGACAACGCCTGACACACCGCCGGAGCGGGCTGCGGCGTTGGCGCCGGTGACGAACTTCTCCCCGACCGCCTTGGTGAACTCAGGCCGGAAGATCGATTCACCGGGGCTGACGGCGGCGAGGAGCCGGTCCTTGCCTGGCGCGTAGCCGGGCATCACGCCACCGGTCGCGAACCCGCGGATCGGCTCCAGCCGCTTCATCCCCGGCACGAGCTTGGCGACCGCGTCCCAGATCTTCACGATCCCGCCGTTGAAGACCGTGTTGACCACGAACGCGACGGGCTTGCGTGCCGCTTCCTTGAGCCCGTTCCATGCTCGGCTGATCGCGTCCACTCCGACGCGGAAGGCGTGGCCGAGTTTCCCGACACCCGTGGAGATCTTGTTGAACGCCGGGCTGATCCACTGATCCCACACCCAGCGGATCGCGGCGCCGACCTTGTTCCACACCGGTCTGATCACCGAGTCGTAGAACCAGCGGATCGCAGGCGCGACATAGGTGCGGAAGACCTTCACCCAGCCGTCCAGTACGGGCTTGATGAAGGACGACCACACCCACTTGAACAGGGCGCCGATCCCCTTCAGCGACGGGAGGATGATCGACTTCCACAGCCACGTCACCGTGATCGCGACCAGCTTGAAGATCGCGATGAGGGGGGCGAGCACGGCCACCGCGACGATGGAGTACAGCCATTGCGCGAGCGTCGCAATGAACCGGAATGCTGGCTGGATGGCGTTGGTCCACAGCCACATCGCGGCAGTGCCGAGCCACTGGAACGCGGTGCGGATCCAGTTCAGGGCGGTGGTGAGGATCCCCGCGACCCACGTGATCACGGTGACCATCAGCCGGAACACGGGCAGCACTAGGCTCGCGACGATCGTCACGACCCGCACCCAGATCGTGATCAGCAGACGCAGGACCGGAACCAGCAGCGTGATCAGCGCCGCGGCGAGCTGCAGCAGCGGCGGAATCAGCGGGATGATCGTTTGGAGCCACTGCCCCCACAGCGGCACCAGCGGCAGCAGCGCGGGAAGGATCGACGCGATCGCGAGCGCGATCTGCTGCACCGACGGCAGTGACTGCTGCAGGGCCTGGACGAGGGCGGTGCCGATCTGCGCGACCGTCTGCGCGATCAAGCTGATGATCGGGGTCAGGACAGGCATCAGCCCGGACACCAGGTCCGCGATGAACTGCCCCAGGATCGGAAGGACCGGTGCGAGCGCGAGGAGGATCTGCCCGATCGCGCTGACCAGCAGCCCAAGGACGGGCACGAGCGACTGGATCGCGGGCTGTAGCCCAGCTAGCAGCGCCGAGATGACCGGGGCGAGCGCGACGATGACCTGCGACAGGACCGGGACGAGGGAGATCAGGATCGGGCGGAGCCCGTTGATCAGCTGGTTCAGCAGCGGCGCGAGCGCGTTCACCAGCTGCACGACCACGGGCGCCAGCGCAACCAGCACCGCCGACAGGCCCTGCCCGAGCGTGGTCAGCACCGACTGGAACGCTGGGCCGATCTGCCGCAGCACGTTCCCCAGGACGGTCGACAGGACGGTGATGAACGCGAGCGCCGGCTGCAGCGCAGGCGCGACAGCAGCGAACAGCGACCCGATCAGCCGGCCGAGCGACAGGAACGTTTCCGCCATCAGCGGCGCGAGCTGGATGAACTGCTGCGTGAACTGCTTGAAAGCCGGATTCGACGCAAGGCCGGTCATGAACGCGGCGAACCGTTCCGCGATCATGTTCAGGACTTGAAGGAACGCGAATCCGATCGGCCCGAACGACTGGGAGAGCCCCGCAAGGCCCTTGAGCAGGTTCCCGAGCAGTGTGCCGAGACCGATGATCGCTGGTGCGGCGGCCTGCCCAGCCCACTGGCTGAACTGCGTCCAGAATGGGCTCTTGGACGCGGCGTTCGCGCGGTCCAGCAGATACCCGAGGCCGACCGCAGCACCCCGCACCACCGGTGTCAGCAGCGGCAGCGTGTTCCGCAGCAGCGTGACGCCCTTGATCAGGACGGGGATGACATCGGGCTGCAACGACTTGTTCCAGTCGGTGAACGCCTGCGTCAGGCCCTTCCACGCGTTCGCGAGCTGCTGCTCCAGCGCCGTCAACCGGACCATCGGCCCGGCCATCGCCGACGCGCCCGATGCGGCCTGCATGCTGGCCTGCGCAAGGGCACGCCGCGCAGATGCGACCTGGTCCGCGGACTGCTGGTCGACCCTCGCTACATTCGCGCGGGCAGCCGCGAGGGCCCGTTCGGCATCGGTGATCCGCTGATTCGCCTGCGCGAGGCGATCCCGCGCGGACCGGACCTGATCCGACCCCTCAACGCCGGCCTTCGCCGCCGCGGCCTCGTCCGCGCGGAGCCTCCGCAACTGGAGCTGCTGCTCCTTAAGCCGCTGCACCGCCTGCTTGTAGTTGACCTCTGCCTGCTTGGCCTCAAGCGCGGCGGCCTTCCGCTTCTCCTCCGCCGACGCCACCGCGGCCTTAGCGGCGTTCACGTTCGCCTGCGCCTGGGCCTTGGCCATGTCGGTCGCGGCCGGGTCCGCCAGCACCTGCTCCTGAGCGGCCTGCGCGGCAGCGAGTTGCTGCTGCGCGGAGGTGACCTTCGCCGCCGCAGAAGATGCAGCACGCGCGAGTTCCTGCCACCGCGTCTGCGACTCCTGGATCGCGAGCTGCTGCTCCTGCACCGCCAGCCCGGCCGACACCAGGGACATCCGCATGTCCTCTAGGGACCGGCGGGCCTCCACACGCGCCGCGGCAAGGTCACGTTCAGCTGTGACTGCGGCCGCCTGGGCTTGGCTGAGTTGCTGTTGCGCCTGCCGGACCTGGTCCAGCGCCTGCTTGTGTGCGTATCCGGCATTCCGGACTGCGGACGCGAGCTGCTGCTGTGCGGCGGCCAACGCGAATGCCCGTGACTGGGCCTGACCTGCCGCACCGGCGGCGGCGCTGGTCGCTTGGGCCTGCTGCTTCTGCGCGTCCCGGATCCGGGAGATCGCGGGAATCGCTACAGCGGCGAGGCCACCGAACCCGGCACCTGCCGCGGCTAGCGGGCCGACCAGCCCGACGATCCCGGCGCCGACGCCGGCGATCGCTGGCAGTGAGAACCCGACCAGCCCGATGAGCGCGGCCCGCAGCGAGAAGATCGACGCCAACGCCCCACCGACGTCGGCGTTGATGTTGATGGTCTTGCGGGTGTCGATCGACCGGAGCTGAGCCTGCAGCGCCGCCATCTGCGCCTGCGCGGCAGCGACCTGCATGTTGAAGTTGATGTTGATGTTGCGGCCGTCGAGGCGGTTCAGGATCTGCTGCAGCAGCCGCATCTCGGCGAGAGAGTTCGCCATGTCGAGACGGACCTGGATGTTGATCGACTTGCCGTCGAGTTCCTCCAGGAGCTTCTTCAGCCGCTCGAGCCGCGCCGGAGCCTGCCCGATGTTGACGCGGACTGTGACGGGCTTGACCTCCCGCTCGATGCCCTGCTGGATCCGCTTCCCGACCTCCCGGCCGATCTCGCTGGCCTGCGGCAGCATCTCCCGACGCATATGCGACGCAAATTCGCGGACGGACGGGACCACGTCGACGGTGACGGATCCGACAGAGATGGAGGCCACGGCACCCCCATCCCTGTCAGGTCAGGTACCGGCAGCCAGCTCCGTAGCGCCGTTCATGTGGGCGATGAGCCACTCCGCGAGCTCCGGGGGCATCGCAGGACGGCGGTGTTTCCGCTCCACGCCGGGCCGCGGTGTCGGCTCGGGCTGCTTGGGCTTCTTGTCGCCCTTCTTCAGGCGCGACACCGCCGCCTCCCAGCGGGCGAAGCGGGTCTCGTCAAGGAGCATCGCCACCAGCAGTTCAAGCTGGGACCACTGCCCCTCGGCGGGGTCCGCGTCCGGGTCACCGACCTGGTCGGGATGCAGGACGCGGAGCGCCGTCATCGTCGCCGACTCCGGTGGCAGGAACCGAACCAGGTTCCGCAGCCGGCGCCACGTCAGCCGGGAGGTGCCACCGCCGGGACGCCACAGGTCCCGAAGGTCGGTGTTGTAGTAGCGCTGTAGGTCGGCCTCTACCTGCGGCGCCGCTTCTTCGAGGAGCTCCGCGAGGCCCTGGATTCCCCCGTCGAGACTCCGTAGTGCTTCTGCGCGCCCTGCACGATCGCGTTCAACTTGCGGTTGGAGACGGTGTGCTCACAGAACCGCTCGTAGTCGTCCTCGCCGAGCAGCTCACGGATGAACGCCCGGAGCCCGCCGGGCGAGTCGGTGTCGGCGGTGGCCTGCCAGTCCGCCTCGTCCGGGGAGATCGCCGAGAACACCTCCCCACCGACCCGGAACGTGAACGTGGCGCCGGTCGCCTCGTCCTCCATCGCGTCCAGGTCGAGGTGGACGACCGGTTCACCGTCCTCGGTGATGATGCGCGCTGCTGCTGTCATGGGCTCTCCTCAGGTGGAGTGGGTTGATCGGGCAGGTCGGGCAGGTGACGCAGCAGCGTCCCCACCCGGCGTGGGGTGAGTCTGTGCGGGCCACCGCCGAGACGGAACACGTCGGCCAGGTCGAGGCCGTAGAAGCGGCGGAGCAGCACCTCTGTGGCGCCTATGCCGGCGGACGGGCGCGGCTGGGCGGTCAGGAGCCGCCTCCGGTGAGCGCCGCCGGGTCGATCTTGCTCGTGTGGTACAGCAGGTTCCCGGCCGCGTCCGGGTACACCGACACGGTGACCTCGTAGCCGGTGACCTCGTCGCCCTTGTAGACGACGTCGCCGCGCTCGGAGATCTCCGCCTCCGGCGCGAACATCCGCAGCATGGACTCGCCGTCGTACACGTCGAACACCCAGGCGCGGCGGTCCTGCTCAGGCGTGGCCGACTCCGCCCACGTCGCGAGACCGTCCACGTCCGGGGTGACGTCCGCGAGCGCGAGCCGGTACATCAGCGACTTGACGAGCGGGCGTGCCGTCTCCCACAGGGTCAGTTGGAAGGTCCGCACCGACCCGGTGACGACCTTCCGGAACGGGGACGTCTGACCCCATGCCTTGAACTCCTCGGAGTCCTCGTCGATCGCGTACGTCAGGCCGTCCTCGGAGATCATCCCGACGGGCAGCCACGGCGCCGCGAGCGCCGTAAACCCGGTGGGGGCGGTCGGTGTCGCGGCACCCATGTCGACGGTCCACGCACCGCCGTTGATACCGACCATTGCCAGGTCGTCGGACCGTTCGATCGTGGGCATCAGGGCCCCTCCCATGCGAAAGGCCCCACGGCATGCGCGGGGCCAGGGGTTTGCGGTTGCGTGGAGTGGGTTCGCTGGTGCTGCAGGTCAGGTGTGCGCGGCCAGCCGGTAGGTGGCCAGGTAGCGGCACAAATTCGGGTTCGGGTCACTGACGTGGTGCGGGGCGACATCGATTGACGCGGCCGTCACCACTCCCTGTGGAAGGGGCCGGCCGATCAGGTCCCGGGTGGTGAGATCAACGAGTTGCTGCGCGAGGGCCGAGCACGCCGACCGTTGCGTCTTCAGCGTCCACACCGACACGTCCACCAGAGGCCGGTCCAGCCGGTACCCGGCGCCGGACGGCACCCGCCCGACCTGGATCACCGGGACGATGCCCTCAACATCGGCGGGCAGGTCAGTGACGGCACGTCGACCGGTCTCAGCCTTGTAGAACGCCACGAGCAGCTGCTCAATGTCGGGGTAGGCCACCGGTCAGTCCTCGGCGGCGTCGAGCGCCCGGCGGAGCGTGTGATGCGCAGGGGTCTTCGACGTCCCGTACTCCACATAGAAGGCGTCCGGCGCGGTGTTGGTGACCCGCCCGTACGCGCGGTCCTTCTTGAAGCCGCCGCGGGCACCAGACGTCACCCGGAAACTGGTCTTGTACTCGCCGGAGTCGACCGGCGCGGTCGCCTCAGCCGCACGCTTGACCTTCTCGGCCCGGCGCCGCATCTCCGCCCGCATCTCCGGGGACCGGATCATCTTGCCGATCCCGCTGTAGGAGGCACGGAAACGGGTTCCGCGTGCTCTAGCCATGATCGCCTCCCGCCTGCACGCCGATTCCTGCGATCCCGCCGATGACGGTGAACGACACGGTCGGGAACGACCGCCGCAACTGCGCGGTGAACTCGGTGATCTCCTCACCAGGCGGGTCATCGGTCAGGGCGATCAGGACCTTGTCGCCGGGGCGGAGCACCACCATCGGCGGTGACCCCACCCAGCCCTGCACGGGCCCCGGCTGCTCCGGTTCCGGTGGCGGTTGCACAGACATCAGGAATGGCCTCCAACCAGGGGTCAGCCGGTGACGCGGGTCAGGGCGATCTGCACGCCGGCCTTCGTCCCGGTCAGCGGGGACCGCCACTCGCCCGGGTCACCGTCGACCTCGTAGATCCGGTCACCGACCTTCACCCGGTCGTGAGGCCGGATGTCGGTGCCGTAAGGTGCGACCGCGTTCAGACCCTCGGTGACCTGCGCGCGGGCCTGGTCGTCCTCTGAGGAGGTGCGGGGCCACACCGCGCAGCCGTCCACCGGGGTCGGCACGTCCGGGCCGGGCACGTCATTGCCGTACTCGTCCTGCGTCGGCGCCCCGGGCCGGAGAATCGTGATGGTCTCCCCTGCCGGGTACGGCGGCGGCACCGGTCACCACCCCGCTTCGAGGTCGACCCAGATCCCGCGGGGATCGTCGTCGAAGTCCCGGTCGATCGGCCAGGTCGCCTCCGGGTCCGCGTCAGCCGGGGTCGGGTCCACCGTGAACGCGCCACCGCGGCCAGCGAGCCGTTTCAGGGTGCGGCGCTCATCCTTGGTCATGTACAGGCCCGCCTGGGGGCGCTGCACACTGATCGGCCCGACCGTCTCGTACGCGATCCCCTGCGGGTTCGCGTACGCCCGTCCCGCCATCGCAAGGACGACCGCGGACGCGGCATCCGGGAGCGGCTTCACGACGGATTCGGCGAGCGCGATCGCCTGGGAGATCATCAGGTCGGCGCGGGCCTCGTCGATCGTGTCGAGCCCCAGGTAGATACAGAGCTCTTCGGCGGTGACAGTGACCGCCATAGCGATCACCCCCTCCGGTGGAGCGCCTCCACGGCCTCGCACCACGCAGCGAGATCCGCCGCCGGGTCCAGGCCCTTCGACCGCGCCAGGGCACGCTCGGACGCCTCCGCCCAGACAGCCGGGTCCAGCAGCCGCTCCACCGTGGACTGCCACGCGTCCAGATCAGCGCGGTCGGCGAAAATCCCCGCCTCGGCGAGGCACTCCGACAGGCCCGGGGTCGGTGCGGCCACGACCGGGATCCCGGACGCCATCGCCTCCGCGGCGACCCGGCCCCACGACTCGTGGGCGCTCGGCGTCAGCAGGACGCGGGTGCGGGCGTACACCTCGTCCCGCATCCGGTCGCCCGGCACCTGGTCGATGACCTCGACGTTCGGGAGGCCGCCGCGGCGTTCGATCTGCTGCCCGTACGCGCCCCGCACCCCGAGGAACTTCACGTGCGGCATGCGCTCGGCGAGCTGCCAGAACACCTCACCGCCCTTGTCGGCGTTGAGATTGACCAGCGTCACCCGGTCACCCGGAGCGGTGGCGTAGTCCGCGGCGACCACCGGGGGCCGAACCACAATCGACGCGGCCGGCCGCAGAGCGGTCGTGTACTCGCAGAAGAACGCCTCCGCCTCAGCCTGCATGTGCAGGCTGTTGTACACCGCCAGCGCCGTCGACCCGCGCCCGATGTTCCGGAAGATCACTGGTGCGGTGTTGTGGCAGATCACCACGAACGGGCGGCCCATCCCCCGCGCCAGCGCACCCGCGGACGGGACGTTCTCGTGATGCGACACCATCACGTCCGCGCGCCACGCCGCCGCACCGTAGTCCAGCCTCGCCGCGTACGGCACGATCCGGACCCCGTCGACCTCGTACGGTTCCCGGTCCGCCGAGTACCGCGACAGCCACACCTCCACGGTGTGGCCGCGCGCCACCAGGGCGCGCAGCAGGTTGTGGGCCATCCACTCCGACCCGGCGTTGTGCCGCGGCGGGTAGTAGCCCAGCCGCGCCACGACACGCAGCGGAACCGGAGCCCGGCCGAGGCCCTCGAAAACAGAAACCGCCGGCGTGGACTCCTGGTCCCGCACGGCGGTGGCCGTCTTCTTGGCGGTTCTCGGCCGGGTCTTGCGCTGGGGGGTCTTCCGGGGGCTCGGCTGCGCGGCGCTGTCGGGCCCGGTCACGACCCGCTCGGCGTGCCGGTGTAGGTGACGAACGCGGTCGGGTCGCCCATCACGAAGCCGTAGAAAGCCTCGGCCAAGAGCAGGACCAGGTTCTCCTGGAACGCGGAGTGGACACCGCCCTCCTCGTCCACGTACGTCGCCTCGGACGACACGCGGACGGTGATGTCCATCCCGACACCGTACGCGGCCTGGGACCAGTCGCCGCCGACCGCGCGCAGCCCCGTGTCGCTGCTGGTGGACTGGCGGCGCTGCTTCCCGGACACGCCTCGGGAGTAGGCGAGCGGCTCACCGATGAGGGTGCCGGCGGCGGCCATGTTCGTGCCGGGGGTGGTCGTGTCGACCAGGATCGGCCGGCCGGTCGTGTCGGTCGCGAGCAGCAGCTTCGGCTTCAGGCGGGGGTCGGCGACGGTGCCGGTGAAGTCCCAGTCGTCGTCCACGACCTTGTCCATCCCCTTGACCAGGTCCGCCCACAGGCCGCCCTCCGACTGCGCGGTGGTGCCGAGCGCGACGGTGTTGGGGGTGGACGCGAGGTAGTCGGTGAAGGGGCCGGCGGCGCCCTTCATCGTCTTGCCGTGGATGCACGCGTGGTCGAACGCCCGCGCGAACGCGGTCGGGAGGTCCCGCTGCAGCTGCGTCCACAGCCCCGCGGCGTTGGTCCGGACGACCTCTTCCGCGACCGGCACCAGGACGGCGATCTTCTTCGGGGTCATCTGCTTGACGTCGATCCCGCCACTGGACAGCGGCTTGCGGGCGCCCTGACCGACCCAGTCGGCGGTCGGGACGTCCAGCGGGATCGGGATGGAGGTGTTCGCGTCGATCGACAGCGGCGCACGCTGAGCCAGCGACATGACCGCCGACTGCTCCACCGACTTCTCGAAGATCGGGCCCGCGAGGGTACGCGGGAGAAGGTTGCTGTTGATGTCCGACAGCAGAATCGGGTCGGTGGTAGCCACCGGTCCCCCTTTCTCAGCGGCCCTTCAGGAGCCGCGAGTTGACGAAACCCGCGAACTCGTCCGCGGGGTCCTTGGCTCTGGTCTGGTTGGCGCCCGACGCCTGCGTCCGGTCCGGGGCAGGGCGGCGCTTCCGGTCCGCCTCCGGCTCGGCCGGCTTCGGCTTCCCGAGGTGCGGCTTGCGTTCGAGCAGATCCGCCAGGTCCGACTTGATCTGGTCGGTGTCGATCTCGCCGTCGTCGCCGACGTAGCCGTCCAGGTCGAGGTGCGCTTCCGGGTCGGTCGCGTCCGCGAAGGTCGAAGCCGCCAGGGCACGCACCTCGCTCTTGACCGTCCGCTTCCGAAGCTTGGTGATCTCCTGCTCCCGCTCGGTGAGACGGGACTGAAGACGCTCGACCTCGGTCCGCTCCGCGTCCTCGATCTGCTTGGCCTTCGCGGCGAGCGGTTCGAGTTCCTTCAGCCGCTTCCGGAGGCTCGCGGCCTCCTGGTTGACCTTGCGGATCTTCGCCTGTGCGCGTGCGGCGTCGAACGGCTCCTCGTCCGACTCGCCCTCCTGGGGCGTCACGTCACCGGTCTGGGTCTCCTCCGCCGGCTGCGTACCGGTGTCGGTGTCCTCGCTGGTGCGCGTCGGCGTGTCGTCCACGGTCGCCGTCGTGGCGGCTTCGGTGCTGCTCTGCTCGTTGTCGTCGGGCATGGGTTAAGAACCCTCCAGGGGTTGGGTCAGGGAAAGCTCCCGCTCCAGGCGGGAAGTCGAGGGCCGGTAGCGGTCCCACCACCGGTCGATCACACCCACCGTCCAGGCGGGCCAGTCATCAGCCTCGGCACGGGACTTCGCCGTGTCGGCGTCAGTCGCCAGCACCACCCGGCGGCTCATTCACCGGCCCGTAGGATGCGGTAGAAGTTCTTGAGCGTGTCACCGCGCATGGCCTTGGCCCGGTCGTACTGCTCCTGCCACTTCGCCACCTCAGGCTGCGGCTCCCACTCCTCGCCCTCGAAGAGCGGAGCCGTCCAGCACCGGCAATGGTTGTGGTACTTGAACTCGCCCGAACCTTCGGTGAACTTGGCGTTGGCGCGGCGCCCGGCGGTCTGCTCGTTCTTGTACACCGCACCGCGCAGGGTCATCGTTCGGCAGAACGCACACGCGTTCGGTGCGGCGACCCGCGCAACCCCCACCGCCTTGCGGTCCTCAGCGACAGCGTCCAGGACCGCACCGCGCCCCACATCAGTCACCAGGCGGGTCGCAACACCGTCGACCTGCGTGCGGGCCTTCGCGAGCCGGTCCGCCGCCGGCGACAAACGCTGCACGGCAGGCTCAGCGGGCTCGTCTGGCTGGTCGAGCAGGTCGTCGCCGATGTCAGCGAGGTCTTCCTCATCCAGACCGGCGAGATCCGCGGCGGCTTCCTCATCAAGGATCTGCTGCCACAGCCGGTCGAACTCCGGGTCCGGTTCAAGGACGTGGTCGTCCCACAGGCCCTTGGTCGCCCACCGCAGCGACGACTCCACCTGCGCCCGCTCCGGTGTCCGAATCTCCGGCGTCGGAGCCCTACCCGCGACCCTGGCAGCGTCCCGCTCCGCCTCGTAGTAGTCCAAGCCGAGCGCGCCCGCGGCGTCGCCGTACCGGTCGAGGATCGCCGCGACCGCCGCGATCCACTTCGGGAGTGTCTGCCCGAGGCGGCCGGGGTTCAGCGATGACCATGTACCGGCGAGGTCTTGGAGCATCAACGCGACGAGGCCGCGCTGTGCGGCCTGCTGCTCACGCGCTGATTCGAGCGCTGCCATCGTTCACCGCGCCAGCAGCACGGTCCCCCAGCGCAGCGAGAGCCGCACGTGCCTGCGAGCGTCGGCGGTCCGCGCGGACCCGCTGCCGCTGCGCCTCGGACAGTCCCACCATCTCCAGCGCGACCTCGGAGTCCGCCGGGATGATCCCAGCGGAGACGAGCTTCACCGCCGCGTCGGTCTGCGCGGCCATCGTCGGCGTGGCCGGGTTCCGCCACACCGTCTCGATCTTCCGGGCACGTTCCGGGACGTCGCCGTGCCAGATCAGCAGCGCCAGCCGCAGCACCTGCGCCCACGGCGCCGACAGCATCGACTGCTTCCTCTCGGCGCGCTTCACCAGCTGCGCCTCCGTCGACCGGATCGCATCCGCTGAGGCGGGGTTGTCGGTGGTGTAGCCGAGGTAGTGCGGCGGCAGGCCCAACTGGGTCGCCATGATCCGCGCATACAGGTCAACGATCTTCGTGTAGGCGGACGGGTCGTAGGCCGCGAACGTCCCGACCTGCGGGATCTCACCGTCCTCGTCCCGTTCGAGCGCCAGGACCCGACCGATGTAGGTCTCCCACGCCGACTTGGCGTTGCCCTCCGCGTCCTGGAACGCCGACTCCGACGCACCGAGGATGTAGCGTTGCGGCGCCCCGTAGAACTCCCGGGCGACCTCCATGCCGAGCAGCGTGCGGCACGCCGCATCGGTGATCCCCATCACCGCAGAGTTGATCTCCGACTTCCCGACCCGCTCCGCGGACCGCTGCCGGTTCGAGAACCGCACCACCGGCACCACACCGAGACCATGCATGTCCCGGTCGGTGACCTCCCAGCCGCCACTGTCGGACTGCTGCACGTAGATCGTCTGGTCCGGCAGGTACAGCACCGCAGCCTGCTCAGTGCCCTCCTTGTACAGACGCAGCGCCGACCGCACCATCCGCAGCCGAGCGTCATAGTCGACCGTCATGTCCAACGGCGACTCGATCGTGATGACCGGTGGCGCATCTGCGTCCTCAGCGGACCCGCCGGCCGCATACGACCGGCCGTAGATGAACGAATCCAGGTGCGCTAGCTGCGACTCGGTGAGGAGACCGTTCGCCTCCACGATCTCTTCAAGCTCACCGGACGCTTCCGGAGCACCCGCGTACCGCCACGCCTCAATGTCGAGGCGCTGCTCGAGCGCGTCCACACCGATCTGCGGCCACCCGATCACCGTGTGAAGGCCCTGCAACTGCGGCGGGATCGAGATCTTCAGGTCGCGGATGACCTGCTCACCGTTGTAGTAGCAGTCCCGCAGTTCCAGCGGGAACCGCGCCGACACCAGTTCGGCACGGTGCATGTCGATCAGGTCGGACTCGTCATCCGAGAGATCCAGCAGCGGCAGTTCCGGGACGGTGACCGTCATCGCAGCACAACCACCCTCCCCTTACCGGCGGACTTGCGCTTCTTCTGCCACTCGTGGCTGTTCAGCAGCATCCGGCGGACCATGCGGGCACCGACTGCGCACACCGCAAGGTCGATCTTCCGGGCGGACTCGCGGTGCTCCTTGCCGATCGTGATGCCCCACGGGTTCGTGCGGCGCCGCGCGTTCACCACGTGCTGGCGGAGCATTTTGGCGCCATCGTGGGTCAGTTGCCGCTCCACCACATCGGCGTGGACCCGCTCACACGCCGCGGTGAACAACTCCTGCCGCGAGGGGGACCTCATGTCCCACATCACCGCGTGCACGTTCGTGCCCGCCTTCGTCGCGCGCAGCAACAGCCGTTTGCCGTACCGCTCCGCCCACCCGTCGATGTAGCGGTCCCAGTACCGTTCGCCCTCGTCGTCGTTGCCCGAACCGGGATCGGCGAAGAACGCCAACACCTTGTACCGGGCGAACATGTCGTCGACCGCAGCGTCCACCGCATGCCGCGGCACATTCCACACCGCTTTGGTGTCGAGCCCTGGCGGGCGCTGCCACACGCCGATCTGGAACACGTGCCCGTCGCTGACGCGGCAGCCCACCAGGCCGGTCGCGTCATCGGACTTGGAGCCGTCGAAGAACGCGACGATCTCTTCGCCCTCGCCGACTTGAAGGTCCCCGCGTTTGCACGCGTCCCACTGGTACGGCGCCAGCCACGCGTCCTCCGCCGCGACGATCTGGTTGTACCAGAACCGACGAGACCGGCTCGGAGGGTTCTTCGGGTCAAGGATCGACCGGACGATCCGGTCGATGTCGAGCCACGTCGAATCCCCGCGGATCGCCTCCACCACCGCCGGAGCAGCCTCCTCGGACAGCGGCGCGTCCGGCGGGGCCTCCAACGAGTCGTACATGATCCGGGACGCGGAGGACTTGCCCGCCTCCATCAGTTCGTACGCTTCGCGTTCCTGCTCCGCGACCGAGTTCTCGCCGGGCTCATAGGCGTTCGTGATCGACAGGTACCGGGCCGCGCCGTCCGACGACTTGGTTGCGTTCCGGTCGATCACATCCGCCATGTCGTGGCCGGCGTTCGAGCTCGTCCAGTGGTGCGGCTCGTTCTTCAGCACGAACGTGGCACGGGCGCCCTCAAGCGTCGCCGGCGACGACGTCACCGCCTCGATCATCTGCGCGCCCTTGTGCGCGTAGATGAGCTCCTTGCCGATGTCGAGCTGGAACTCCTCCTTGGCCCGCTTGGTGAACAGGCCAGGGAACAGCCGCATCGTGTTCTTCGTCTGCGTCTGGCTGACCGCGGCGATCTGAACCCACGCATCCGGGTGCGGCTGCCCGAGAGGCTGCCCGGCCGGGATCCCCAGCGCGTTCCCCTCACGGGCGAACTCACCCGAAGGACGCGACGGCCCCACCAGTTCGATCGCCGACCACGTCGCGCCGACCGGGTCCTTCCCCCAGCCCTTCAGGCGCTGCAACACGCCCTGGTCGAACAGCCACTCCAGATTCTCGTCGACCGCGTACCACCACAGAGTCAGCCGCGCCTGCTCCGCCGTGTACCGCCACGGCCGGTCTTGACTGTGCTGCAAGTACAGCTTCGTCCACGCCAGCGCATGCCAGCCGAGCGTCAGCTTCGGCAGCAGCCAACCACCCTGCTCGTTGCGCTGCCAGGACGGGCCGATCCGGACCGGGTCGAACGAGAACGACGACTCAACCACCGAGCGCGGCGCGGTAATCGTCCAGCACCGTCACACCCTCATCAGCCTCGCCCGCGGTCGGGCGCTGCAACTCCATCCGCACCCGGCGCCGATCCCCCTCAGTGGTGAGGAGGTCGTTCATCGCCGACCAGATCGCCGTGAACAGCTGCGCGGAGAACCGCTGGCCGGCGTTCAGGTTCCGCGACATCGCCTCCGCCGCATACTGCGCAGCCGCCCAATCCGACGGCTCATAGAACCGGGATTGCCCCGACGCGGCTAGTGCCTCGTACCAGCGCTTCGCGATCGGGTGCCACAGGTCATCCGGATCCGGGACCGGCACCTCAAGCGCACCCGGCGCCTTGGTTACCGCGTCCTTCTCCTCCTTGGAACGGTGGCCCATGAGCTCCTCGGAGCGCTTACCGATGGGTCCTCGTGCGCCCATGACTGGCGACCTCCAGGGTCAAGGGCCACCACCAGGGAAGCCCGTCACGGTGAGTAGTGTCGATCTTGAGAGGGTCGTTCGTGATCATGCCTGGCGGGCCCTGAAACCCAGGCGGGACCTGGGGTGCTATACGCGGCCGGTTCCCAATTAGATGATCATGGGGATATGTCCCCTATGTCCGAATTACTCTGGGTGATGCTGATCTTGACTTGACGATCACGCTCTGACCTGCGCTAATGAACCCGATCAAGCGTCTGAGCTGTGCAAACGTTCAACCTCACTGAAAGTGCACAGTCGAACCGGATGATCACCCGAACCCAGCCGCGACCGGACGCGCAGCCATCCCCGTGTGGACGGTGGGGCGCTGCCGGTCGCCGGCCGCTGGCGTGTACCACCTTGCCCCTGCCTAACGGTGGGCTGGTCGGGTTGGCGGTCAGCGCTTACGTCGACCTGGGTTGGCTCGGCTTCCCGTGAAGACACCCGTGTTACGGCGATGCAGGAGCTGGCAGTACCCCTTGGCTCGGCTGCCGAGGTAACGACTGAGCAGGCGGTTGCACCTTGTCCAGTCCCCCGGAGTTCCCCAGCGGATCTTGGCTCCGCCTTCACCACCCTTGGACCAGTAGCGTCTAAGGGTCTCGGCGTTGCCGCGGTTCGCGCGGCCTCCGGTCGTGCGTCGTGTGGCCATCGTGTTCGCACCTCCGTTCGAAGGTCATTCCCTCGAAGCGGTGTTCGTCACTTCCTCTTGCGGTTGCCGGTGATGAGTCCTGGGTGCGGCTCGGGTGGACGCTGCCGCTTCGGCTTGCGTGCCTGTGCTGCCCGGCCGCCCTCCGCAGACGACTTGTACACGTGGCAGCGCTGCGGGGTGCGGCGGCCGTGGATCGGCCTGAGGGCCTCGATGCGGTGGTCGTCGCCTGCGATCACGTGGTCGATCTCGTCCGCGCCTGGCAGACCGCACACGTGGCAGATGTCGCCGTGGATGCGGAACACCTCGGCGCGGCGGGCCTGCCAGTCAGGTGGAAGACGGTCGGCCCGGTCCGAACTCTTCCACTGCCCGTTCGGCATGGCGGTCAGTCCAGCCGGTCCTGGATGTGGTTGCCGAGGAGGACACCAGCGGTCTCCTCCATGCACGCGGCGATGTCCTTAGCGATCGCTTCGAGCGGCGGCTTGGTGTCACCGCCCGCTGCTTCGGCGAGCTCAGCGACGATCTCCAGGGCGTCGTGCATCTGGGCGTGGGCGGTCTCGATGTCGCCAGCCTGGTAGGCGTCGGCAGCTGCCGTGAGCGCTTCGATGATGGCGCCGGCGGCGGCTTCGTCGTCCACCGTCTCGGCGACAGTGTCGGCGATGCTGTTGAGGCGTTCATCGAGCGGGAGGTCAGCCACGGGATCACCTGCCGTTTGTTACTGGCGAGTTCGAGTGCCGAGTTTGCGCAGGTCGCACTCGACGGTCGCGGGTCGGTCGCAGCCGATACGCTGTCTTCGACCGGGCTAGGCTCGGCGTGGCTAGGCGGGGCAGGGCTGGGAATGGCGAGGCTAGGTGAGCCTCGCCGCTTCTCGTTCCTGGGTCAGTGCTCGCATAGCGTCCGGGGCACCCTCGGCCTGGAGGTACCGGTAGCAGCGTGCCGCGTTCGCCTCGTACTGCGGGCCTTTCTTGACCGCGCTCTCATGGTGGAGCGCGTACACGCTGCCCATGTGGCGGACCGGCTCGGCGCCCAGAAGCGTCTTGTGCGCAGCCATCCATGCTGCGTCCTCGAAACCCCAGCCGAGGAACGTCTCATCCTGCCCGCCATGCGCCCACCAGGTGGCTGGTGTGGTGACGTACACGCCCGAGCAGGCGCCGTCCACGACGAGGTGGTTACACCGTTCGAGTGGGGTGCCTGTCTGGAATTGGCGGGTGCCGTCCACTCGGAGGGAGCGGTACTGGTCGTAGGGCAGGTGGACGAAGCGGGAGTAGCGGGCCTGCTCGATCGCTTCGAGGAGCGGGCCACGCTCGGGGAGGGTGTCAGCGTCGGCGAGGACCGCGACGTCGTAGCCGCCGGCCTCAGCGAGCCGGACCGCCTTGTTGCGGCACGCGGCGAGACAGAACGTGGCGTGGTCGGTGTCGACGTCCACCACGTCGGCGTCCGGGAGGAGATCCCGGTACCGGCGGACCGTGAGGTCGTGGGCGTAGACACGGTGAGGCTGCTCGCGCCACGGGATGCCGACGAGGACGCGGGTCATTGCGGCGGCCCGTAGTCGCCGCGGCGAGCAAAGCGGCGTAGGCCGAACCATGCGCCGAGAGGCGTGCGGTAGTTACACACGCCGATCATCCCGTTGCTAACGCCCCATCGTCCGTTCGTCTGGTGCTCGAAGCGGAGGTTGCCGATCTTGTAGTACCTGCCCGGCTGCATCGGAGTGTCACCCACTGCGATCACTGCTCCCCTGCCTCGTGGGTGGCCCACTCGACTGACCGGGCATGCTCCAACAGACCGAGAGTGTCCCAGCGCATCATGCCGTCAGCAGAGACCTGCACGAGGGCGCGTTCACCGTCGCCGTCAACGATCTCGGCGAGGACAACGAAGCGGTTCACGTACGTGGCAGTGCCCTCGTGGTCGCTGACGGCCTTGGAGATCGCGCCGTGGAGGTCGGACTGGAGGCTGGCGAAGTCGTCGTCCTGGGCGGTCACAGCAGTCCCGCCGAGCGGAGCTTCACGGCTGCGTCGATCTCGTCGGCCGTCACGTCCTCGACCGGGGCTCCGCAGCGTGGGCAGCCCGGCAGCAGGCGGATCGGCGTAGGAGAGCCCCACACGTGGAGTTCTTCGCCGTCGTCTGTCGGTTCGAGGTGGCCTTCGCGGGCGCACGCATCGGCTGCGGTCCGGCGGGCGGCTTCGCGTTCCTCGGCTCTGCGTTCCGCGTCCAGGCCCCGTTCGATGCGGCCGATGGTGGCGTAGTCCGGTACCCGTCTCGGCCGGTCAGCGATACGGCGCAGGAGCCGCTCAGTGAGGCTCATTGGCCTCCTGCCGGGCGGCAAGGAACCCGAAGCGGTCCCGCGTTGCCCTCGCGTCCGCGAGCGCGTTGTGGAGCCCTTCGTCCTGGCGTGGCAGGTCCAAGTCGGAGAGGCCGAGGCGGGCGGCTTCCTGCTGAATGTCGTTGGTGAACATCGGCAGGCCCTCCGGGAGCCGCACCATCGGGCCCCAGAGTTGGCAGAGGACCACGTGGTCGTAGGCGGCGTAGTCGGCCCACAGTTCGACGTTCGGGGCGGCGAGGAGGAACTCGCGGACCTCGTTGCGGATGACCCACTTGGGTTTCACGCGGGTGTCGTCGGTGTCGAGACACCCGTCGCTGACCTGAGCTGCGTTGATCTGCGGGGACGGCTTGTAGCCGCGCAGTGGGAGGTGCGGCCACACGTTCTGCTTCAGCCAGCGGTTGCGGAGGATCTTCTCCACGGGCATGTCGGAGTTGACGGCGTAGTACTCGCGGCCGTCCTCGCAGACGATCCCGATGGAGATCAGCTCGATGGTCTCGCCGTTCTCCAGAAACTCCGTGTCGTAGAAGTAACGGGTCACGACCGGTCCTCCGTCAGCTTCCGTATCAGTTCCTCGGGAGGACGGCGCGGCGGTCGACGCATGCCGCTGGTGATGACAGCACCCATGACCGCGATCAGTTCGTCCACGCGGCGGCGTTCGTAGTCGAGGTCGGCGCGGAGCGTTCGTGTGTCGGACGCTCCGCCGTAGTGGCGGGCGAGGGCTTCCAGCAGGGCGCGTGCCTCACTGTCGCCGAGTTGGAGCGTCGGCGCGAGGTCGCGGGGCGGCTCGTCCGGCAGATCCTCCCAGCGGTACACGCCGGCGCTGCCGTCCACCACCCGGAGGATTCGGCGGGACACGTCGTCCGCTACCTGGATGAGGGCGATCTCCAGGAACATGCCGGGGAGGTCTTCGCGGATGTAGGCGCGGATCACGAGCGGCCTCGCCGGAGTTCGTTCATGAAGCCGGGCGGCAGGTTGCCGCCGTGCAGCAGCGCGTACCTGAACCCTGCGTTGATGCGCTGCCAGTCCACCGCGTTGAGGATGTCCGCCAGGGAGGCTGGCTGCGTCTGTGCCGGGCTGACGTTGATGCTCGCGTGCTGGCGGGCAGCCCGAGTGAGTTCCGTTGCGTGGGCCCTGTTGTAGCCGAGGCTACGCAGCGCGGACAGCGCGCCGGCCTTGCTGAGTTCGCCGCGCCGCATCCTGCCCAGGACCGCTTCGGCCTGCTTGCGTCTGGCCTTGGCGATGATCTCGGTGACCTTGGCGCGGGTCTCCGGGGAGTCCGGCGCGGGAGGCATCCGGCGGAACTCGAAGCCGTTGAGTGTCTGGCGGATCAGGACTGTCTCGCCGAACTCCTCAACGACATCGTCGAGGGGGCGGTCGAGGAGTTCCGCAGCGACAGCAGCCGCACGGGCACACCAGACGCCGGGGAGGACGCGCGTGGTGAGCGGGTTGCTCTTGCTCCAGCCGTTCACGACCCGCTCCCCTGGGAGCCGGTGATGATGGCGCACACCATCTGCATCGCCTGCTGCTCGGTGAACCCGGCAGCGACGAACGACTCGTACGCCTCATGCAGCTGCGCGGCGCTCGCAGCGAGTTCCGTGACCGGGTCCGCAGGCATGTTGTCGCTCACCGCTGCCCCATCGCCTTGGACGCAGATGCGTGGGCTCGCTTCGCGGCCCGCTCGATCTCCTCGGTGTCGATCTCAGGCACGAACCGGATGACCACCTCGCCTACAGCCGAGGGCTCGTTGTCCAGGTCGGCTTGGATGACGAGGTCGTCCGGGAGGGGCGCGGCAGTCTGGACCATGTCGCGGACCTGTTCCTCGTCGAACCCGGCTTCGAGGAGTTCATCGCGGTACGCGGCGAGACGCTTCGCTGTGGTGCGTGCGTCGTCCACGGTGTTGAGCTTTTTCAGAGCGTCGAGGGGGCGGAACGAGCCGTCGTCCGTGGGTTCGGTCATGGCTGTGCCTTCCGGGTTGGAGTGGGTTGGGCCCGGCCTGTGTCCAGCGCCACCCACTCCACGGGAGCGGAACACAGACCGGGAGAACGGAGACTTTTCAGGGTTGACACTGAAAAGGCAGGTCAGGCAGAGGCGGCGGGCTCATCGATGCTCTCGGCCTCAATGGTGTCCGCTGCCTCTCGCAGGAACGCGACGAGGTTCCTCTGGAAGCCGGGCAGGTTCATATCCGCTGAGACTGGCAGCGGTCCGCCGTCCGCCGGACCGACCTTCACGTTGACGGGCACGTCGACCTCACCGTGGCCTATCTCGTATTCACCGCACGTGATAGTGATCGGCATCGTCTTGTTCACTTCCGCCATGCCGCGTCCGCCTTCAGTAGTTCGAGCCGACGCGGTGGTGGCCGATGTGCTCCACGCGGGGCGGGTCCGTGAGACGGCCCCAGTACGCCCCACGAGCCCGCCCATCCGCGAACAGGCCCTTCCCGAAGCGGGACTCGGACCAGTCGCCCTCCGGCCAGTCACGCGCGAACGTGGAGCGCGGGACCAGGCACGGGTTCCCGGTGAAACACGCGCGGTGCTCGATCCACCAGTGCGTCCCATCCGTGCACTCGGTGAAGACCTGGCCCTGCGCCTGCAACGCCCCGATCAGGCCGCCGTGGGCGTGCTCGTTCGCGAACCACGGCTGCCGCAGCAAAGCGATCTGCGTCAGGTACGGGTGGGAGTCGAGGACGCTGGCAAGGTCGTCCAGGTCCACGTCAGCGGTGAGGACAAAGTCCTCTTCCCAGAACACGAACTTGTCGGTGTCGAGGCCGCGGGCGACGTCCCACACCTTCTGCATCGCGCGCCAGTAGCCGCACGGGCCGTCACCGACCGGGATCACCGGGGCCGCGTACTGCTCGGTGAGCCAGGCCCGGTACACGTCGTCGCCGGAGTCGTCCACAATCAGGCCGTCGCCCACGCCGAGGAGGTGCTTCCCGACAGAGGAGATCGCTTTCGTGACGCATTCGGGGCGGCCGTTCGTCAACACGATCAGCGGGACGGTCACGGGGTCACCCCGATCCGTCAGGTCACTCGTGCCGTTCGAACTCGTAGATGTGGGCACCATCATCGGTGACCGAACCAGTCTCCCGGTACAGGGCGATCCGGAGGCTCTCCGGGTAGGTCGACGGGGTCAGGTCCGTGGTGAGGTCCACGATCGCGGGTTCGGGCACTTTCCAGAACCGGGGAAGGTCGCGAGAGCAGAACCGCTGCCCGTCCACGCTGCCGCCTCGCAGTTCGAGCAGGTATGGCTTGTCCGCCCACTCTTCCCGGTTGAGTTCGTGGAGGCTCGTCACTGTCGCCACCCCGGCTCGTAGTCAGGATGGTCCGAGTACGTAGCAGCGAGAGCCTCCACCGCAGCGAGGAGACCCGCCGCGAACCCGTCCTTGTGATCCGCGATCTTCGCCTGCGGTAGAGCAGACCACTTCACGTAGGCGTCCACGATGCTGCGCTTGGACTTGACGTCCTCCAGCACCCGCGCCGGGTCGTGACGTGCGATGTGCCGGGCGTCCGCCTCGTTCAGTTCGGTGACCTTCAGGTATTTGCCCTGTGAGTACAAGGCCCAACTCATGTCGTCGCGCCGGTCCTGCTGACGTACGCTCCAAGAGTCTTCGATCGCCGCCGCTGGCGAATAGGCCGTATCCCGCGCCGCCTGCTCGTCTTCGTCCAGCCGCGCCCGAAGAAAGGCCACGATTTCTGAGGGGCTGCTCACGCCTCTATTGTCCCAGATCGGGCAGGGTTTCACATGTTGATCGGCGGCGCGGCGAGCGCCCTCTTCATGCCCTCCGCCAAGCTCACCTGCGGGATGTACACCTCGTGCAGCAGGGTCGGGTCACCCACCCGGTACGCCACCCCAGCAGGACGGTCCGGCAGGTACTCGAAGCGCGGGTCGTAGCCAGCCTCGGCGCAGAACATCGCCGCGAGCTCCGCCATCGAGGTGCCGACCCCGGTGGAGATGTTCAGCGGCCCGTCATGCTCGGCGTCTACCGCGGCCAAGACCGCACCGACGACATCGTCCACGTGGACCCAGTCCCGGACCTGCTCGCCGGTCCCCCAGATCACGAACGGGTCCTCACGGCGCCTCGCACGGTCCCTGAACGCCCCGAACGGGAACGACGCGGACTGGTCCTCCCCGTAGCCGGAGAACGGGCGGACGACTGTCACAGCGCCGCCCAGGGCGCGGTACGCGGCGGCAAGCCGCTCACCGGTGAGTTTCACGTGCCCGTAGATCGCGTCCGGCTGCTCCGGCTCATGCAGGTCGATGTCGTCCTCACGCAGCGGCCGGGACCGCCTTGCGCAGTCCCGCTGTAGCTCGATCGGGTACGCGGCGCTCGAGCTGAAGTACACGACCCTGCCGGGGCGGGGGCGGGTGCGGGCTGCCCACTGGAACATCGCGCTGTCGAGCTCCAGTCCGCCGGCGCCGACCGTGAGCGCCCTGCCGTCGATCGCTGCGCGGTGCGGGGCGACTGCAGCGCAGTGGATCACCACATCGAACCGGCTGCGGTCGCGGCGGAACAGATCGAGCGCGTCCTGGCCGTCGCGGATATCGACCCCGACGACGACGTCGCCGCGGTCTTCGAGCGTCTCAACGAAGTGCCGGCCGAGAAACCCCGAGGAGCCGCTGACGAGAACCTTCACGCGGCCTCTCCGATCAGCGCGCGGAGCTTCGCGATGTCGGCAGGCATGTCGTGCTCGTACCAGTGCGCGTACACCAGCCGGTCCGCCTCACTCGCGTCGGCCGCGTTGACCTCGCGGTACCTGGCGTCGTCATCGGCCTTCCCGGCAAGCGGGTGGCAGTGCTCCACAACCACGTCCGGGAGATACCGGATCCGGCTGACCGCGTGACCAAGGTCGTACACCTGGTTGTCGGCCCACAAATGCTTCACCGGAGCCGGGACCATCGCGCCGAGCACCTGGACGATGTCGGACGTCTGCGCCCACTGCGTCGGAAGCCGCTCGCCAGCTAGGAGATCGTTGCCGTACACCCAGCCTGTGCCGAGGGTGCGGAGCGCCGCGAGGTAGTGCGCGTCGAACCCGAGGGTTCGGGGGCGGTGATCGTCTCCGAGGAAGCCGACCGCGAAGTGGTGTGGTGCGTGTTCGACCGCGACCTTGTTGAGGGTGGGGACCATGCGGAGCCGCGGCCCGACCGTCAACTCGATCCCACGCTCGCCGCACACCTGCTCGTAGCCGGGGAGGGCGGGGTCATCGTCGTCCGCTGCGACGAGCAGCCCGGACACGCCGGTAGTCGTAGCGGCCCATGCGTCGTGGAGGGCGGCGATGTTGTGGGGGCGTCCACGGGACGGGACGATGAACAGCAGGTCGACGTCGGGCACCCATCACCATCCCGATGTTGTGGCCGTGTCCTGGCCGGCGACACCCCTCAGCGATCGGCGGCCAGGACACGGGTTTGCGCGGTCCAAATGGGGGCTCCAGCACCGCGCGGGGGTGCGCACCACAGGGAGGGTGCGCGGGCACACCGGCGGGTCCTCTACTTGTGACCAGCGGCAGGGCCCGGGTGTGCGTCTAGGGGGGCGGCCGCTAGGCCGCGAGATCTGACTCTGCCTGCCGTCGTTCCTGCAGCCACAGCGGGCACGCAGCGGCGATCTCTGCGCGTTCCTCAGGCGTGGATGGGACGTCGTGGCCGTGGCGAAGTTCCCGTTCGATCACTCGCAGGTCGTCGAAGTCGTAATACATGACCTGGCCGACCTTGCCGAGGCGGCGGGCGCCGTAGTGCGTGACCCAGTACCGGATGGTGGAGGGGGATCTTTCCAGCCGGTCGGCGGCCTGCTTGGAGGTGACCGGTCGGACGCCGCGTTCCAGGGGCACGATCACCCCCTGAAACAGCAATGCCCCCGGGAGCTGACTGCTCCGGAGACATGATTCACACACGTTAAGGCTCCCTATGCTGGCGCAGGTCAGGCCGCTTCGCAAGTTAACGACGCCCGGAACGTCTTTCGCTCGGCTCCGGCGCTGGCATACCGTTCGGGCGTGGACGCTCGCACGTCAGCCGTTCTCACACTCGGCTTGTACTTCTCCCTCTACGGGCATGTCCGGCGACCAAGGTCGGATCGGCTACGCGACGAGGGCTGGGAGACGTACAAGAAAGGGTGGGAGATCAGGTTCCGGCTTCACCCAGAAGACCTCGGGTTCGTCCAGTCGCTGATCTCCCATGCCGGTTACCGGCCGGGTCGCCCGTTCCTGAAACGTTCAAGGATGATCCAGCCCGTTTACGGGGCTGAAGCGGCCCGGGAGATTCTGCGGGCGGCTGGGCAGTAGCGGGGCTTAGGGTTCTTCCGCGAGTTGCGCAAGAGCACGAGCAGCCATAGCGATGATGTCCCGCTGGTTCGAAGGCAGCTTCTCGATCTCCGCACGCGCCTTGTCGAACTCGCCTTGGAACGCCCACCCCATCGCTGCCTGCGCGGTCAGGATGAACCCGGACTTCTCAACGGCGGCTCCGATCTCGCGGGCGGCATGCTCCGCCGCTTCTTGGAGTTGCTTCGCCCAGTCGGGCATGTCATCGGCCACGGCTTCTCCTGTTCTTGCGGCGGCGCGCGTACTCGCGGCCGTTGACCTTGAGGGGTTTCGGGTTCCCTGCCGGGTTGCAGGCCCGGCAGGTGCGGCGGTGACGCCGGTAGTCCTCGCCGTAGATCAGCGGCGCAAGGCTGACATGCGCACTCCTCACGTTGGCGCTGAGCCGTATCCCGATGGCTTTGACCGTCGGGCGGAGGCCCATCCACGCGTCGATGATCCGTCGGCAGAGATCTGCCCACTCGTCGATCGTGTGGCATGTGACCCGGTCCACTGTGGCGCGTACGGGAAGGTCAGGTGGCGGACCCGGTGAGACGCGCATGGCGTCCTTGCTCACGGTGAAGTCACGACCGACCCAGCCGTCTATCGCCGCGTCGATCGCGGACAGGGTCTCGTCCGGGTCGTTCATGCTCGTCCTCCCGTGCCGTCGTGGAGCGCGCCGCCGCCGGCCAGGACCACGCGCTGCGGGTCGGCGCGGCGGCGTTCCCTGTCCGCCTTCCGCTGCTGCGCCTGCTCCTCCTCCACCATCAACGACCGGAGCCGAGACCCGAGGTACTGCTCCCGGCAGTGGAGACATTCGACGTGGTCGGCGAGGCCAGCCGAGCCGTCGTGGCGGCGGAGGTCGCGTTCCCCGCACGCCCAGCACGTGACGATGAGGTCGTGGTGGAGGGGTGTCTGTCCGAGGATCTTCAGGGCGCGGTGGTGGAGGTTCAGGATTTCGCGGCCAGCGTCCGCGCCCGACAGGGCGGTGTAGTACTGGATCCATTCCCCTGCCGGGTCCACCCACCCGGTCGCGTCGTCGGGGAGGTGCTCGGCTCTGGCGAGGTCCATGCTGCGGGTCATGTCCTGCGGGTCGAGACCAAGGAGGACATCGACGTGCGCGACGAGCATCCCGGACGCAGCCGTGACGGCGGTGCTGACGGATGGGGCGGTCAGGTCGGTGAGGCGGGCGACGGCGCGGACCCGTTCGTCCCACGACAGGACGATCTCCTCGACCTGCCGGAGCAGCGCGTCCACGGCGAGGTTGATGGGGACGGGCGCGGTTCGTCCGCCGCCGGACACGCGGGGCCCGTCCGTGCGGCCCTTGTCGCCGATCCGGTCCCTCAGGTCCCCGTACCGGGCGGGGAGGTCTTCGAGGCAGTCCCGGATCCGGTCCCGGCACGGGTCGCAGAAAGTGCGGTACGTCTGCGCGGGGACGATGACGCGTTCCCCGCCCGAGCCGGCGGCGGTGATGCGGGCTGCGCAGTGGTCCCCCCGAGCGCAGTCATGCAGCCCCTCATCCCCCGTGATGTGCTGGTCAATGCTCATGGTTCCCCCCATGTGTCCGTCCGGATGGGCAGTGCCCGGTCAGCCCTTCACCTCGGCGCGCTTGATGCTCGACCGCCACGTCGCCACGACCTTCACAACCGTGGTGCCGGGGATCTCAGCGCGCATCGCCTCCTGCACGAAAGCGGCCAACTCGTCCAAGGTCATGCCGTGCTTGGCGTCAGCGGCCTCGGCGCGCACGGTCTTCTCGGTCGTCACCGCATCGCTCAACTGAACTCCCCCTCGCTGAAGTCGTAGCCGTCGGCTACGAAGTCGTACTCGTTGTACTGGTCCCGGGGGCGGCGGATTTGCGCGTCCTCGGTGAGTTTGATCAGGTCGTCTCGGTCGACCCGCGCGCCGTACTCGTCGTAGACCTCGCCGAGAGTGAGGAGCCGCAGCCACGACGCGCGGTCCTGGACGGAGAAGCCGACACCGGTTGGCTGGTATTCGCGGTAGGCGCGGTGCAGGAACCGCCATCCGCCTGCGTTCTGACCGAGGTGGATCTCCTGTTCGCGGGCGCAGTGATCGCATGCCCGGTCGCAGGCCGACATGCGGAGGTAGTAGTTGGTGCTCACTGCTACTCCTCGCGTTGCGGGGTGAACGTGGTGTGGGTCCAGTCCGGGAACTCCGGTGACGGGTCGAACCGGCACACGAAGCCGTGATGCATAGCGATCAGATCCGCCTGGGTGGCGTTCGCTGAGTGGATCGTCACCTCATGCCGGGCCGGGCCAGCAGCGAGAGCGGCGTCGAGGAGGCCCATCTCGTAGCCGGCGGTGTAGGCGCCGTCGTCGTACGGGCCACCCTTGGAAGCGACCACCACGAACGGCATCAGCAGACTGTGCTCAGCGGGTTCTTCGGTCATCACTTGCCTCCTGTGAGTTCGTGGGTGACTGTGACGCCGGGCCCGCACACCGGGCACTGGGTAGACAACCCGGCAACGATCGGGGCATTTCGGATCGCGAGTTTGGCGTGACCGCACGACAGGCGCAGAGCAGTCAGACGGTCGTCGGAGATGGCCCTCGTCCAGCCCATCCCATCGTCGGCACCGAGCGCCTCACAGACGCGGCGGGCAGCGCCGTCTCGGGCGGACAGCGGGACGAACCGGTCGGCGGCGGCTAGGGCCTCAGTGATGGCGTTGAAGATCAGCGCGTGGCGGCGGTCGCTCATGGGGTCACCTTCGGCGTGGGTGGGGTGGGGTACCAGACGCGCCGCGAGTGCACGTACGCGGCCTGCCGCTCTACCTCGGCGGGGTACCGGGTGGCGAGGCTGCGCAGGATGAGGCGGCGCTCGTCGTCGGTGAGCCGGTCGAGGGCATCGCGGAGCGTGGTCACCGGGGCTCCTCAGCGGTGGGCGTGGACGTAGATGCAGCGCTTGCCGAGGCACAGCCCGGCGGCCCACTGGTCTCCCCAGCGCGTCGCCGTAATCGGCGTGAGGTGGAAGCGCCAGCGGCGGCGGTCGAGCCAGACGTTGCGGTGGCCGAACGGCTGGGCGTGGCCGATGAAGACGGCCTTCCAGTGCCATGCCTTGTCGCCGCGCCAGATGGTCTTGACGTGGCGGGTGGTGTCTCCGGTGCCGATCACGGGGTCTCCTTGGGCTGCTCGGCGTCGAGGGCGGCTTCCACGTCGGCGACTCGCACGGCTTTCTCGGCTTGTGGTCCGGCGAGGAGGGTCTTCCAAGCGAGGACGTGCTTGACGCGGCGCACGGCGGCTTCGGCTTGGTGGCGTGCCTCGCCGACCTGCTTCAGCTCCCGCTCGCGCTGTCTGACGATGGCTTCCCAGTCGATAGGGGCGGCCCGTTCCGCGCCGGGGGCTTCCTGTTCGGCGTCGAGGGCGGCGAGGACGTCCACGGTCCAGATCTGGTACTCGTTGGCCGGGCCGGGGCCGCGCCAGCAGAGCGCCCGGACGCGGCGGACGGCGGCCTCGGCGGCGAGCCTGCCCCGGCGCTCGGTGGCGATGGCGTCGCGGGCCTGGGCGAGGGCGCGCTCGGCCTCCTCAGCGCGCCGCTTGGCGATCTCCTCATACAGGTCCGCCGCGCGCCCGGCGTGCTCCCACCAGCCCTCCAGGTCGCCGTCGTCCGCCGCCAGCCAGGCGGCCGCGATCTCGCGAGAGAGCTCCTTGCGAGCCTCTGTGCGGCCCGTGGGGGCGCTGGGGCCCGTGGGGCCGTCACCGTGTGCGGGTCGGGGCGTCACGGGCGCTCCTCCGGGGGAAGCGCGGCCTTCAGGGCGGCGCTCGCGGCCTTGGTTTCGCGGTCGAGTTCCTCGAACAGCTCGCGGTTGGCCTCGTAGGCGTTCGGTTCACGCCCTTCTGTGGGCGTGGTCGGGTCAGGCATGGGTGGTCTCCATCCAGGAGTCGGGGTCGCAGTTCGGGGCGCACTGCCGGATCCCCCCACGCGGGTCCGGGACATCCCCGTCGTGGCGCGGGATCAGATGCACGTGCAGATGATCGATGGACCGTCCGGCGGCCTTGCCGTCGTTGATGCCGATCGTCCAAGCGTCCGGGGTGCCGTACTTCGCCTCAACGAGGTTGCGGGCGTAGGCGAGCACCCCGTACAACTCGGCGGACTCGTCCCCGTTCAGGCCGAAGAAGGACTCGACGTGCCGTTTCGTGACCACCTCGACGTGGCCCGGCGTGGCGGGGAAGGCGTCGACGCGGATCCACCAGGACGCGGACTCGCCGAGGATCTCGTGTACGGTCCGGTCACAGAACAGGCAGTCACGCACTGGTCTCCTCCTCGGTCGTCTCACGGGGCATCACACGGGCAGTGAGGGTTCCGTTCCGGACCTGCTGCCGCTCCGCGTCCGTCAACGGGCGCACCGGGCTACCCGCGTGCCCGCAGCAGCAGTCCGCTGTCTCGCAGCCGAGATGGTCCTTGTCCCGGCAGGATGTGCAGATCACCAGCGCTCCCTCGTGTCGAGCCAGTTGGTCAAGGTGTCGCGGAGCCTCTCCACCTGCGCCCGGTCAAGGACCACCTGCGCGTATCCCGGCTGCGGCCCCCCGTACGTGGTCTCGTCCTCAGCGACCGACAGGCGCACGAACTCCACAGGCGGGCCGTCGTCGGTGAGGGTGCCGCGCACCTGCGGGTGGCAGTGGTTCGGGATCGCGGCCACATCCACGCCCCCGCCGCGCGGGCCATCCTGGGACGGGTTGACGTGCGACCCCTGATAGACGAGCGGGGGCGGGTTCCCGCACGTGCATGCCTGCTCGGTGCGGCGGTAGAAGATGCCACCGGCGACCATCACCGCGCCGTCCGGCCAGTCGTCCCCGGCGGGCATGCGCTCGTACACGGCGCAGTGCGTGGCGTGGTCGTTGTCGTCGATGGTGAGCCACGTCGAGTAGATCGACATCAGAGGAGTCCTCCGATCGGTGTGACGTCGGTGGCGGAGAGCTTGCACAGCACCGGCCACGCGTACGGTTTCGGGCCGGTGCCGTGGTTCCTCGGCTGACGCGGCGGCCGGTTCGCGGCGAGCAGGAGGATCGCGGCGTGGCACAGGTCCGGTTCACCCGGCTCCGGGAGACGGCACCAGCACGCCAGGTCCCGGCCAGCGAGTTCGGTCCGCGCCCACTCCAGCAGGACCACGTCGTCGTACAGGTCCCGCTCGTACAGGGCGAGGGCTTCGAGGAGGGTGTGGACGGCGCCGCCGCACGCGCGGCACGGCTTACCCACCCGGTGAAGGTTCCGGTACTGGGACTGCTTCAGGCCCGGCGCGGCACGGCCGACATATACGGCGCCGGCGGGGACCGTGCCGTGGAACAGGTCCCCCTCGACTCTCACACGCCGCGGTCCAGGCATCACCTGCGGGCTCACGAGTCCGCTCCCGCCAGCACAGCGTCCGCCGTCCGGTCACCCGCACGAAGATTCGGCACCGTCACCCGTGCGAGCCGGACCGCCTTCTCCTCCGTGAACAGGTGCGACCGCTCCCACTCCACCGTCCGCTGGAACGGGCTCGGCTCGGGCGCCCACACGCCCTCCACCGACAGCACCTGGGCGCCTCGGCGGACCATCCACCGGCCCTGCTCATCGCACTCCACCGTCACCGTGAAATCCGCGGCGTGGTGATGGTCGGCCGGGAGGCACGACACCTCGTAGCGGGTCACACGGACCGTGGGCATCGGCATTCGCACGTCAGACATCCGCGGATCCCTTCGTCAACTCTCGGAGCTCCGCGAGGGCGGCGTCGCGTTCTCCACGCGGCACAAGCACCTCGCGTTGGCCGTAGGGGCGTCCGTTAGCGGCACCGACCACGCCTGCGTCCTCAAGCAGATCCAGCAGCCGTCCAGCCTTAACGAACCCGACCCGGACACGACGCTGGATCAGGTCAGCGCTCGCCCGCTGCCAATGGATCGCCATCCGAGCGGCGTCCAGGAAGAGGCTCCTGTCCGAGCCGACATCGACCTTCCTCAGATCTGTCATCGGTGCTTGTCTCCTTCGAGGGGTTGGTGGGCGTCGTCCACGCCCTGAGAAAGGGGGCTCATGCGGCCGTCCCGAACAGGTCGAGCTGCTCTCGTGGCGCGCGGCCGGTGTCACACGGGCGCAACTGGTCAGGGGCGCCGGGCTCGACGCCGTACAGCTCGCTGAGGCGTCCCCAGACGGCGTCCTGCCACGGCACCGCAGCAGCGACGCCGAGGACAGCGGCGCCCATCAGCGGCGGCACAGAGTCCGCGGCCTGCTGGAAACAGGAGGTGCGGGACCCATGCCACGGGTAGTCCCGGGGGAAGCCCTGCATGAGCCCGGCCTGCCACGGCTCCAAGTAGCCGCCGGGCTTACCCAGGTCGGTTCGGAACCACGACCGGGCCGTGTACGTCAGGCCCGGTGCCGGGGCGTCCGCCGAGAACTCGTTACCGCCAGGGGTCTTCCGGTCCCCGCGGGTGTTGACCCGCACCCCCGCCGGCCAGCCGAGCGCGGCAGCCATCGACACCCGCGGGAACGGCGTCAACATTTGCGAGGCGGGCTCCTCGATCGCGAGGTTCCTGCCGGTGCGCCACCACGACCGGATCGGCATGCCGGTGAAGTCGGGCGTGTACTGGCGTGCCGCTATCAGGAACCGGCGGGTCCGGCGGGTCGGGAGACCGAAGTCGTCCGCCCGCAGCGTGACCACATGGCAGGACTCCCAGTACTCCGTCGCAAGCGAGGCAGCGAAGTCCCACCAGATCCGTTCGACGGCCGGGACCTGCTCGGCCACGATCCATTCCAGGCCATCGATCTCCAGGGCGAGGCGGAGGGTTTCCAGGACCAGCGCGGACCGTTCGTCCGCCACCTCCCGATAGGTGGCCGTGTACGGGTCGTCACCGACCTTGGGCTGCATGAACAGGGTTTGGGCGCCGCCCAGCACAATGTCGAAGTCGGCGCGGCCCGTGCGTTTCCCCGAGTCGGCGTAGGTCGGGCACGGCGGCCCGGACACCCAGCCCGTCACGCCGTGATGCTGGTACGGGTTCACCGACCGGATGTCACCGTGCAGACGGGGATGGCCCGCGGCAGTGGCGGTCGCGCACGCGTCCCGGTTCAGCTCGATCCCAAGCGTCTCACCAAGGTCGAGCATGCGGGCGGCCTCGCTGAACCCGCCAGGGCCGGCGAACCCTTCCAGGACGCGGCTCATGCCGACACCTCCGCGGGCTCCGGGTCCGCGAGGTACATCTCGGCGGTCCGCAAAGCCGCGGCCCGCTCCCCCGCCCGCAGCCGGGCACCGGTGTCCTCCGCGGCGGCGACCCGCTCAAGCAGAGCCGCCGCACGCTGGTGCGCCGCGAAGTCCGGGCAGGCCGGGCCGTGGGTGAACCGGGCGATCGCCGCCGCGGCGCGCAGGTTGTTCGCCAGAGTGTCCGGGGCCGTGATCACGCGGCATCACCGCCCCGGCGGAAGCGGGCCGGGAACCTGCGCACCGGAATCCCCGCGGCCTTCGCGACCCGCAAGCAGTTCTCCGTGCCGTACGACCGGCCCAGCGGGAACCCCACCGCCACATCCGGGCGCGGCGTCATCGCGGTCATGAGCTGGTTCCGGCGCGGGCCGGCGCCCGGGCAGTAGTCCGCGAGGAGCCCAGGGTGGAACACATCACCGGGCGGCTTGCGGCGCCGGTGCGGACGAGGCGGGCAGTCCAGACCGCAGTGATCCCAGTCCGCGGGCACCGGGTCCACGACCAGCCGCCGGCCGCCACGCTCGAACCATTCCGCTTCGCTCTCGCAGAAGTCGTGCACGAGCTGGTCGGCGCCGCCGGGGCAGGCACCGTGCCGGATCAGGATCTCCCGCGCGTCCGTGGCGTAGATGACCTCGTACAAGCTCTCACCGATGAGGGCCGCGTCCGTGTGGTGGCGGGACCCGGTGGCGAGGATGCAGAACACGTCGCGGGTGGTCACGCCGCGTCCCGGATCAGGTCGGTCGCCGCAGCGTTCACCTGCTCCGGGTCGATCCCGAACCCGGTCAGCCACGAGTGCAGCCACTCACCGACCGAGCCGCCGTCCTCCCAGTCCGACCACAGGTCCCGGGCGACCTCCTCGGCCGTCTCCGGTGCGACGGTCTGTAGCGCCTTCAGCAGCTTCACGATCCCGAACAGGTTCACCATCAGGTTCGTCGCGGCGCGGGTCTCCTCGGCCGTCTCGGTGTCGAGCATCCGCTGCCAGTTCAGCTGCGCGACCACGGTCAGGTTCCGGGCCAGCGCGTCCGCCGTCACCTCCGACTCGTGGAGCGGGTACGGGGCGATCGTCTTCAGCAGGTTGGTGGTCATGAGATCTCCAGTTCGTTGAGGAAGCCGGGTCAGTACTCCAGGTCGTCCGGCTCCGGAAGTTGACGGGTCGGGGGCAGCGAGTACGAGCCCGCAACCCCGGAAATCACGAAGGCGATGAACGCGGCGGCGGCGAGGATCGCGGTCACGGTCGCCTCCCCGGCTTGTGGGAGTCGCAGCGCCACCCGCACGCGAAGAACCGCGCCCGGCCACCACACGCACCCTCACGGGCAGGGATCGGGCACACACCCGGCACCACCCGAATCACGGGCCTCTGCAGGGGCGTCATGCGATCTCCTCAAACAGCGAGTCCTGCCCATCCGGCACAGGAGGAGGCTTCGGGACACCCAGCGCCCGAGCACGCTCACCCGGATCGGTAGTCCGCCAGCGGGCGAGGCGCCCGTAGTCGTGCGACAGGTCGACAGAGATGCCGTGGCGGCCGTAGACATCGGCCACGAGGGCAGTGGTTCCTGTGCCGCCGAACGGGTCGAGCACGACCGCCGGGCAGGTCGGCGCAGTCGATTCGGGGCACGCGCAGGCGTAACCGACGATGCGGTCCGGCTTCGCGATGCGGGCTGCCCATTCGTCACGGCCGCCGTCCATGGTGGAGCGGCGCCGTGAGCCGTTGCGACTGTCGGGATTGTTGTCGCCGCCGAGCAGGCCAGGCTTGTCGACGACGGGCCGGCGTCCTTCACCGCATGCGGCACAGATGCCGGACGGCGACCAGCCGAGGACGATGCTCTGGATCAACGCTGGCGGAAATGCAGCGAAGTGCTCGGTGTCGAGATGCTCAGGGACCCGGAGCGGCTGAGTAGCGACCTCCCACACCGACCCCGGCAGAGCACCGAGCGGGTGCTGCCCGTGGTAGTCGCCCGTCCCAGTCCGAACGTGGTTGACGTTCCGCGCGTTGAAAGCGCTCCGGCCTGCCCTGCGCCGCGGCGCAGCGTGCGGCTTGCGGATCTCGTCGACAGCGCTGAAGTAGTACGGCTCCTTGGTCAGGTGCACCCAGTCCTCGTGGGAGCGCCGCACCCTGTCCGTCACCGACTCTGGCATCGCCGAAGGCTTGTCCCAGATGACAACCGCCCGGGCGATCAGGCCAAGGTCGTCCACCGCGCCGATCCGGTACCGCTCCGGCAACAGCATCAGTGACTTCTCCGGCATGTCCTTCGGCCGGACATAGCGCGGGCTGGCCGCGCGCCACGTGTACCCGTCCGACGAGCCCCGCCAGGCGCCGCGGGTGCGGTTGGCGTACTTGTCGCCGAGCAGCACGAACATCGACCCCGACGGCTTCAGAACACGCGCCCATTCGCGGGTGCAGTCCAGCAGCACCGCGATGTACTCCTGCGGTGTGGGCTCGGCGCCAACCTGCCCGTCGTAGTGGCGGCCGCCATCGGTGTAGGACCGGAGCCCCCAGTACGGCGGTGAGGTGACGATGAGGTCCACGGACTCGTCCGGGAGCGGCAAGCGCCGGGCGTCGGCACGGATGATCGAGGCGGTCACGCGGCACCACCCCGGACAGCCGCGACCACAACCAGCGGGCAGTCATGCGGGTCAGCGCAGTCATGGCGTGCACCGCAGAACAGACGGCCCTCGATCAGGTCCTCAATGTGGTACTGGCACACCGGCTGCGGAACCACGTGCTCGTGGACGCACCCTGCGAGCGGCGCCTCGACCGCTTGCCTCCGGCACGGCTCCGACGGGCTCTCGTAGGTGAGGCAGGTCTTGTGCATCATGCGGCGTCACCCGCCGCCAGCTCCTTGATCCGCCCCGACCGGCCCTCAGCCGCCGCACCGATCACCTGCGGCCAGTCCGTGAGCGCCAGCCAGTTCTTCGCCATCAGCCGGGACGTCCACAGCAGCAGTTCCCGCCACGTCCGCACGTGGCTGACGTCCACGTCGTAGCCGCCGGCGTCCGGGTCCGGGTTGCACCGGTCGTGGTACAGCCGCCACGGCACCATCTCCGGGAACGTCAGCAGCTCACCGATCCTGTGAACCGTGCCGGTCCCGTGGACCCGCTCCCACTCGGCTTTCGCCTCCCGGTACGCCTGGATCTCACCGAACCGGATCTCCAGACACCCGGCGCCGTCATCGATCCGGCCGCCGCACACGTCGCAGAGGAACTCCAACTCGACCGCGGTCATGACACAACTCCGTGAGGGGTCCAGTTGTCCCGTGCGGCCATGTCGTCGATGCGGGAGTAGTGGCCCTGGAACGCGAGCGTCGCCAGCCCCTTCGGGCCGTTCCGGTTCTTCTCGACGTACATGTCGATCTCCCCGGCGCGCGGCGACTCCGGGTCGTACACGTCATCGCGGTTCAGCATGATCACGATGTCGGAGTCCTGTTCGACGCTGCCGCTCTCCCGCAGGTCAGCGAGGATCGGCTTCTTGTCCGCGCGGCGCTCCACGTCCCGGTTCAGCTGCGACCCGACGATGATCGGGACCTCGAATTCCTTCGCCAGGAGCTTGAACCCGCGGGAGTACTGCGACACCTCCACCTGCCGGGACTCGACCTTCTTCGGCGACTCCATCAGCTGCAGGTAGTCGATGACCGTGAGCGCCGCCGGGCTGCCCGTGCGGCGCATCTGCCGCAGCGACGCCCGAACGTGCGGGATCCCCATGGCTGGGGTGTCGTCGATCACCAGCGTCTTCGCTGACTGCAGCCGGTCCAGCGAACGGGCGAGCCGCTCCCAGTCGTCCTCCGTCAGCAGCTCCGGCTCCAGCAGATGCTTCAGATTCACCTTCGCGTCATGCGACACCAGCCGCGCCATGAACTCGTCAGTGGACATCTCCAACGTCCCGACGAACACCGGCAGGCCGAGCTTCACCCCCACGTAGTGGGCGATGCACGCCATGGCCACGCTCTTCCCGACCCCCGGCCGCGCCGCGATCGTGATGAGCTGCCCCGGCCGGAACCGCGGCACCAGCCGCCCCAGGTCCGTCCACCCCGACGCCACCCCGCGCTGGTCCCCGCCGGCCTCCAGCGACTCCATGAACGGCATCGCCATGTCCGCGACCGACCGCGCCACCGACGGTGTCGACGTTGCGGTCGCTTCATCGAGGAGCTTGTTCGCGATGTCCGCGGCGTCGTCCGCGTCCGCCGCAGCCGACGCGTACGCGAGCTGCGTGATCCGCGGGCCGGCGACCGCGAGGCCGCGGAGCTTCGCGACGTTCCGCACCTGCGTGATGTACGACCCGACCGCGTTCACCATCGGGACCTGCTCCACAAGCCGGTGCAGGTACATGCCGTCCGGGACATGCTCGGGACCGTCGGCCTGCCTCGGCAGCTCCGCGCGGACCGTGACCGGGTTCACCGGCTCACCCCGCCCATACGTCGCAAGCAGCGCCCGGAAAATGATCTGGTGCGCGGGCCGGAAGAAGTCATCCACCCGCAGCATCTCGGCGACCTGCCCGGCAGCGTCCGGCGACAGCATCGCCGCACCCAGCGCGCACGCCTCCGCCTCAATGTCGTTCGGCGGAAGCTGCTCGAACCCGCCCTCGTCGTCGTGGGTCACCGGGACCTCCGACGGTCCGCGCCGTCGAGGATCACCACGGTCGCACCGTCAGCGAGCCGAGACGCGATCCGCTCCCCCAGCGTCGCCCGGAGCGACTGCGCGTTCGACGTCGTCACGACCGGGCGGCCGTTTGCCCACCGGTCATCCACGACACCGAGCAGGCACTCCAGCTCCCACTCGTTGACCCGCCCGGCGCCCAGGTCGTCGAGGCCGAGGACGTCGGCCTGCCGCATCTGGTCCAGGCGGGCCCGGTCCACCGGCGGCGCGATCGTGTCGCGCCACTCCGCCGAGGCGGCGAACATGATCCGGCCCTCGAACCCGGCCGCGACCGCCCGCTCCAGCACCTCCCACGCCGCCCACGTCTTGCCCGACCCGGTCGGGCCACCGAGCAGCAGGTTCCCCGCGGTGCCGGTCAGGAGCCGCGCACCCCACGCCGCAACGTCGGGGTGAAGGTCGCCCGTGTCACGGAGCCGCTGCGGGCGCTGCTGCTGGATCAGCGACAGGCGGTGCCGGCGGCGCTCTTCCAGCCACTCGGCATCGGCCTCAGCCTTGTACAGGCTCATATGTAGCTCTCCTTGTCGTAGGAGTCCCGGGGCGGCACGTAGGAGCCGGACGTGGGTGCCGGGGGGAGGTTGATTTCGTCGTTCCAGCGCTCGCTGTTCAGCCAGCCGCTGGCGTGCTTGATGTGTTTCTTCTCGCGGTTCTCGCGGGTGACGAGGTCGCGGTACCGCTCAGCCCCGGCGATGATCACGAAGGGGGCGGCCTTCTTGACGGCCTTCGCCCACGCCTTGCGCGCGTCGGCCTTGCTCGAACCGTTCGGGTAGATCGACCAGAACTTCACCCAGTCGGGGTCGTCGTCCGAACCGGGCGTCGGGAACTTGGGCGGGGCAGGCGGCGACGGCATGCCGGGGAGTGCGTCCGAGTCGGAACCGCCCTCTGAGCCCACCCCGTCCGTGTCCTTCGTCGGCGGAGCCGGTGAGGAAGAGTTCTTGGGGTCAGGGGTTTCAGGGGTATGGGGGTCCCTGTAACTACTACCGTTACCTTCCCCTATCCCCTGTGAACCCTCACCCGAAGGGTTCGTCTTAGGGTTGCCGGAAGGGTTAGTGGAACCCTTAGGCGGAGGGTTACCGGAACCCTTATCGAGCGCCCGTTCAAGATCCGCGATGAAGTCCGCCAGGACAGCCCTGACGTGCTTGGACTCGCTCTGCTCCACCGGGATCCGGTGAAGCTCGTAGAGCAGCTCCGCGAGGATCGTGGGCGACTCAACGAGGGTCGCTGCTTCCCGCGCCGACTTGAGCAGGTTCGGGATCTTCCAGATGCCGTCGTGCCGGATCAGCGACCGGATGAACACTTCCTCGGTGTCCTCGTCGACCACGATCAGCGGCCGGCCCGGCTCACCCGAGGCCCCTTCGGGGGACCCTTGCCCGAAGGGTTGCGCCAACCCTTCCAAGTCCTCCTGAACCTGAGCGGCCGTGAGCCCCTTCGCGGAACGTGCCCACCGCCGCATGCGGAGACTGAGCACTCCGCAGAAGCTCAAGTCCCGCTGCGACAGCAGGAAGAAGTACATGCGCTGCTCGCGCGGGGAAAGGGCGAGGAACGCCTCGTCGTTCCAGATGGAGGCGAAGATCCTCGCTTCGTTGCGGCCAGCCATCAGGTTGGGGATCCCTCCAGTGAGATCGCGGATGAAAATGTGAAGCCCATGCCATGCCTAGCCACGGCCTTGCCACGCCGAGCCCGAAAGTGCCGGGCCGTACCTGGCCTTGCCTTGCCTTGCCTTGCGTTGCTTTTGTGCTTGTCAGGCAGCCGCGTCTGGCTTCGCTGTGACCCCGTGACGCTCCAGAAGTTCGGTCAGCCGGTCGACGCGCTCGGAGATCTCCGCAACGTCAGCCGAAGTGTCGCGGCGGAGCGCCTTGATCTCGGCCTGTCGCTGCTCGTCCCGGGCCTCCAGCCGGCGGATCATGTCGGCGTGCTGGCGGAGGCTCATCTCCAGCCCGTCGATCCGCTTCCGCTCCTCGGGGGTGAGCTTCGATCGGTCGGCGCTGGCGGCCTTGGAGACGGCCTTGCGCATCTGCCTTCGGGACCGGTGGTGGTGACCGACCGCGAGGCGCTCGTGTTCGTTCGCAGCGGCGATCCGGTAGCCGGAGCCGCGGACGGTGGCGAGGGTCCTGTGGTCGGCCTTCTCCAGTTCGGTGATGCACCGGTAGATCGGTGACCGGTCCGAGCGGAAGTCCCGGCCGAGGATCTCGTCCAGGTCGTCGTAGGTCAGCACGGTCCCCTCATCGAGGGTGGACACGCGCTGGTAGATGAGCTGCCACTCGGGCAGATCACCCTTGGGTTCGAACGGCTTCACTGTTCCTCCCGATGGTTGTAGATCCCTGCCTCGCCCAACCCCGCTGGGCCATGCGGCGCCTTGCTCTGCCGAGCCGCACCCCGCCGAGGAGTGCCCCGCCGAGCCACACCCAGAAGGGGCGTGCGTGGGCGCCACGGACTCGAACCGTGGTGTCTGCCAGCCGCCCGTTGATCCCTCGCCTCGCCAAGCGGTGCCCCTCCCGGCCCCGCCAGACCACGCCGTACAACGCCATGCCAAAACCCGCCCGACCTCGCCCAGAGAGTGGGCGTCGCGGACTCGCACCGCGATGTCTGCTGGTCGCCCTCCATGCAGTGCCGATCCCAGCCGCACCCGGTCGAGCCACGCCTAGCCAATCCCGGCCTTTGACGGCCAAGCCGAACCGCGCCACGCCCGGAACTGCGCGAGCGCCGGGACCTCGAATCCCGGTGGTTGCCGATCGCCCGTTGATCCCTGCCTCGCCAGGCCCAACCTCGCCTGTCCGCGCCAAGCGGTGCCTGACCCGACCAAGCCCGTCCTGGCCGTGCGTGGGCGCCGGAGCCTCGCACTCCGGTGGCTGCTGGACACCCGGTTATCCCAAGCCCTGCCGTGGCGAAGCGAGCCATGCCCTGCCCCGTGACGCCGCGCCACTCCCAGCCATGCCGCTGGCTACCCCGGGGGCAGCGGAAGGCCGGGGCCCGAAGCCCCCGACCAACCGCCGTCACCGGCCCAAGCCCCGCCCGGCCTTGCCACGAAGTGCCGCGCACAGCCGAGCCATGCCGCTCCCAGCACTGCCGTGCCCTGCCCAGGGAAGCCAAGGTCAGAGCTCCTCGACCTCAGCGGCGAACCTGCCGAACATCGACCGGAAATCCCCGAGCCCCTCCATCTCCCCCGCGAGACGCGCGACCTCCTTGAACTCGTCCGGGTCGATCGCCTTCGGGTCGATCACGATCTCCGCCTCGATCGCCCACTCCCGGAAGATCGGACGGCACCGGTCGACCTTGTTCCGCTGCACCGTCACCGGGCGGATGTCGACGAACTGGGACTCGCCGCCGCCCCACAGGCCCTCGACCGTCCGTGGCCCGTCGTAGATCAGCGGGCATTGGAAGTCCGCGATGGACACGCCGCGCTCGATCTTCTTGCCGGCTTTGTTCAGCCGCGCCCCGCCGACCAGTGACCGGAAGAGGTTCTGGCCGGGGATGTACGGGCCGACCACGTCGTCGAAGTACAGGGACCCCTCGAACTCGACACGCGCGATCTCCATACGGTCCTCGTCGGTCTTGGTCCGCTTGGAGTTGAGCGCCTTCAGTCGCTTCGCGTACGGGTTGAGGGGCGACGCCAACTGCACGTTGTGCAGCAGCAGCGGCCTCGTACCAGTCGCCGTGAGTCGAACCTTCATGCGATGATTCCTCCTGTCGATGGAGCGGGACCCTGGACTTTCCGGGGTCCCGTTTTCAGTTGGTGAGCTCTCCGCCGTGCCCCTGCCTCGCCTTGCCAGGCCCCACCCCTGCCAGCCATGCACCGCCTTGGCTGATCGAGCTTGGACTCTTCGATTACACGACCCACCATAGCGACATCGGATCGCGATGTCATGTCGTCATCTAATGCGGCGATCAGGTATCGTGAACTAAGGACGGGGGGCGGGATCGGGATGTGACTTAGGGACTTCGCCATGCCAACATGGGGGTCGTGGACGTGAGCGCAGAGATCGTCAAGGAGGCCAGAGCCTTCAGGCGCGCGGATGCCGCGCTTGCGCGGCACCGTGAGCGGCTTGCCGAGCTGTTCCGGAAGGCTCGCGAGGAAGAGGGCATCGGGCCGGCTGACCTGGCCCGCCTGGTTGACTACCTCTACACGCCTGACCACATCAGCCGGATCACGCAGCCGAAGAAGCGCTGACATCACGCAACCTCCCGCTGCTTGATGAGGTCGGTGCGCTGCTTGCGTGCCTGCCGCCGCTCCGACACGCAGAACTTGCAGTACGGCACGAGCCCGTCCCCGCGGGTCCTGTCAGCGTGGAAGTCGTTCTTGCGCGACCGAACCTGTCGGCAGCCGGGGCAGTACTTCTCTGACCTGCACACGATCAATTCGCCGAACGGGATCTGGTCCCCCACGACCACGTCCACCGGCTGCTCCAGCGGCACGACCGTGAGCCGCAACCCGTTGGCGCGGAGATAAGCGTCGAACGCACCGAGCATCGGGGCCCGGCGGCCTGCCTCCCAGTTCCGAATGGTGGAGGCGGCCAGGCCGGTGTCGGCGTGGATGTCTTCGGCGGTGAGACCGAGCTCGATGCGGCGGCGGGCGGCTTCGAGGACGATCGGGTGCGGCGCGCTCATGCCGCGCCCTTTTCACGCCGACGGCGCATCACGTTCTTACGCGCCGCCGTCCGCTCCTCCGGGCCCATCCCGCCCCACACGCCGTGCTGGCGCGGCTCCCGGTACGCCTCCTCCAGGCACTCAGCCATCACGGGGCAGCCGGCGCAGACCTGCTTGGCTTTCCGCTCCCGGATGGCGCGGTCGCCGGCGCGTTCACCTTCGGTGCCGAAGAACAGGGTGAGGTCGGCACCACGGCAGTTCGCGGACTCCTGCCATGCCCAGTCCGACCTAGTGAACGCGGACCTTCCAAGGCGGGCGGCCTCCTGGCTGACGGTCATCACGCCACCTCCGTCGTCGCGTGGGGGAACTCGCGGACACGAAGGTCACTCGGCCAGTACTTGGGGTCGCCGCCCTTCGGGTCGCCCTGTGCGGCGACTCTCTGTCCGCCCCAAAAGCAGTCGCTCGCCCATACCGAGCCGAGCTGCTTCACGAACACGGGCACGTTCGCGTCCTGGCAGAGCGTCACGATGTTGCGGGCCCACTCGATTCGCATCGGCCGGGCACCGCCGCCGGACTCGCCGCCGACGATGGCCCAGTCGACTGACGCGAGTTCCAGGCCGTGGAGCGGCGCGAGGAGCGGCTCCAGCGACAGGAACCGCACTGCCGCTGGCACCTCACCAAGGTCGTCCACGCGGTGCATCTGGGTGTCGTCCTCCACTGACACGCCCATCCACACGTTCGGTGGCCACTCCAGTTCGTGCGCGATGCGCCGCAGCCGTGTCGACCTCTTCGTCAGCACCTGGTAGGTGTGCTGCGGCGTATCGGCCATCACGGTGAACACGCGGCGGATGAAGTCCTTGGGGACGCGGGCGTGGAACAGGTCCGACATGGAGTTCACGAAGACCGTGCGGGGCTTCCGCCACCGATACGGCAGGGTGAGCGCGTCATCGTGGACGGTGAGGCCGAACCCGGGGCCGGAGGTGCGGGGGTCGCCGTCGTTCTGGTACTTCGCCTGGCCCATGCCCTTGAGGCGCTTGGCCATCTTGAGGGCGTAGCAGTTGTCGCAGCCCTTGGAGATGCGGTCGCACCCGGTGGTCGGGTTCCACGTCTCTTGGGTCCACTGAATTCCGGTGCTCATGAGGGGTTCTCCTGGTTGAGGGGTTCGGTGGCGGCCACGAAGCTCTTGCAGCCGCAGCGGGTGGCCTTCGGGCCGGACGACACAGAGCAGCGGGTGCGCTGCCCCGTCTTGGAGATGTCGTGCAGCACCAGCACGTGGCCGCACATGCAGGGCTGGCCGGGCCGGGCAGGCGAGCGGTCACCCTCGGGGGCCGGTGCGCCTCCCGCCTGCCCGGTGCTGGTGGTCTCGCCCGCCGCGGTGAAGCCGGCACGCGGCGGGCGAGACGACTGGGGGCCGGTCACTACACGGCCTCACGCGACGGCACCTCACGGGCGGCGGCGTTGACGCCGTCCTCCAGGTACCGGATCACGTCCTGCGGACGGTGGCCCAGCTCAAGCATCGTCACGGCGGTGTCCTTCGTGGCGCGCAGCCGCAGCAGCGCCCGACGCAGGGCCACGTTCTCCTCACGGAGTCGTTCCAGATCGTTCACGATGGGCTCCACTGCGGAGAGGTGGACGGTGACGTAGTCGGGGTGCCGCTGGTCGACGGTGATGAGGACGGCTCCTCGGACGGCGAGGCCGTGCGGGCAGGTGTCGGCGACGCGGGCGGGCGCGAAGTGGCAGCCGGGGTCGGCGTCTGCTGCGACGAGGGCGTGGCAGTGGTCGGCGACGGGGACGGTGTCCGGGACCGGTGCCGGTCCGCTCTCGTCCGGGACGGACGCACCGACGGCGACCACACCGACGGCGCCGGCTCCACCGCTACGGGCTCCTCCGACACCGCCGACGGCACCGCGCTTGGCCCGGTGGGGGTGTGACCGCCGAGGGTGTACGTGGCGTACCCGACGGCGAGTGCTGCGATGAGGATCGCCACCACACCCGCGATGGGCAGGAACCGGGACCGGGCCGGGCGGCGATGCCGCGCACCAGTGACAGGCCCGAACGCGTCCACCGCCGTGACGTCGTCCGCTCGGAGCGCGGGGATGATGTCCGTCTGCTCGAACTCCGGGCCGCTCATGTCCGCTCCCCCTCGAAGTCGAGGACAGGCGCGATCGGTTTCGCGAGCCGGGTCTTGATGAGCTCGGCGGCTTGCGGGTCCCGCTCGATCAGCAGCGCGCGGAATCCCTCGGTGACGGCGGCCTCGGCGGTAGTGCCCGTGCCGGCGAACGGGTCGAGGACGACACCGTTCGGCGGGGTGACGAGCCGGACCAGCCACCGCATGAGGGCGACGGGTTTGACCGTGGGCCAGGCGGTTCCGTCCGGCAGCTTGGGGCGCTCGGACGCGGGGGCCTTGGCCTCGTAGCGGAAGGTCGGGAAGAACCGGGAAGCGCCGCCTGTGTCGCCGAAGCCGGGCTTCAGGTCATGCTGGGCATTGATCGGGCTGTATGCGCCATGTTGGCCACCTGCGCCACGGCTTCCGCCGAGGCTCGTGGTGATGCCGCTCTGCCGGTCCAGTTCGGCGACCGGGCAGCCGTCCACGCATCCTGATGCGCAGGCGTCCCCGACGACCTCGCCGTCCACCATGATGGGCGGATGACTGAGGACGACGTTCGTGGGCCAGCGGCCAGCCTGATGTGCCGAGTCCGTGCGGGCACCGGGCCAGTCGCCGTAGGCGTCACCGTTCCGGTTGGAGTCCAGACCGACTACGGAGGCGCACTTGTCTCGGTAGTCCTGCCCGGCTGCGGTGCGGCATCCGTCGATGTTCAACGCGCCGGTTCCGTGCTCCAGCACGTTGGCGGCGACCGTCCCCGCGAGGGGGCGGCGTGCCAGCCACCAGTGCTCGGCAGCGGGCTTGAGCGCCGTGCCCCAGCCGTCCCAACGGGCCGCCTCCTCGGTGGCGGGAGCGGTAACCGGCGCGCTCCATCTGTCACCGTAGCCGTGGCCGCCCTGATGCCCGTGCGGGACGAGGTGGCTGCCGTCGGTTCGCCGCCCGGCACCGTCTTGGGCGAAGTCGGCGGCGACGCCGATCACGGGCCGTTCGGCTCCGGCCGCCTTGTCGATGGCCTTCCCCACGTCGTGGCTCTTGGGAAATCCGCTCCCAAAGAGATGGGTCACACAGTCGCGGATCTCCAGCCCGGCGTCCTCCACGGCCATCGCGGTCCAGTGGGAGGTGCGGGGCAGCGCCCACACCAATGCGTGCCCGCCCGGCTTCAGCACCCGCACCGCTTCGGCGAGCCGGTCGGCGTGCCAAGCGATCCACCGGCCCCGGCCGCCGAGGTCACCGTCCCAGTCCCGGCCCATGAAGCTGATGCCTGCGGGCGGGTCGGTGACGACGGCGTCCACGGACGCGTCGGGCAGGGTTCGTAGGACGTCCAGGCAGTCACCCAGGTACAGGGCGACGGCGTCGTCTTCCCAGTAGGGGGCGGTCATGTGATCTCCCCCCGGTCACCGATCGGGCGGAGCTGAGCCGTAGGCGCGGACGGGTCGCCCTGCCGCAGAGCCCGGAGTTCCGAGCGTGCAGCGGCCAGGTCGTAGTCGCACTGCCGGACCTGCTCCCGCAGTCGCGCCACCTGCAGCCACCACCCAGCCCCGGCGATGTACGCCACCAGCAGGCAGGCGAGGACAACCGCAGCGGTCAGGGACCACCACACGACCGCAGCGACCAGGGCCAGCAGCCCCGCCAGGAGGACCGTGTTGAGACGGCGCGGGTGCCGGGCGGCGGTGTCCAGGGCCTGGTTCACCGGGCGAGGGATACGGACACTCATGCCGCATCGCCCCCGTCCCAGGAGTGGCGCAGCAGCCCCAGGTCGTAGGCCCACGTCGGCCCGAGCGTCACTGCGTCATGGCAGCAGCGGCAGAGCGGCACCATGTTCGACGGGTCGGTGATCGAGCCTCCGCGTGCACGGGTGAGGGGTTCGTGGACGTCGTCGGCGAGGCGCCCGCAGCCCGGTGCGGCGCAGCCTGGCGCGTCACCGAAGGTGGCGGTGACCACCTTGCGGCGCTCGCGGTTCTCGGCGCGGCGCTTCCTGCTCACCGGCGCCAGCGGCGTCACGCGCGCCAGGCTGGCGGCGGCCTCGATCGGGGCGTGCCGCTCGAGCGGCTTGCGCACGGTCAGCCGGGTGCGGCGCGGCAGGGGCTTGTTGCGCTTCATGACGCCTCACCCCCGCAAGCGCGCTCGAGCGGAGTCCCGTGGTTCGCGCACGCGGGACCGCACCACCGGCACAGGTCGCCCGGCTCCTCGTCGGCGTAGCGCAGGTGCTTGCAGCCAGGGCAGCGGACGGCCGCATACGGGTCCGCGGGAGGGGCGTAGGTCGCGTCGTGGGTACGGGCGGTCATGACTCGCCGCCCTCGATGGCCGGCTGGACCAGCGATGCGATCAGTTCGGTGAGTTCACCGTTCTGCCACGCCTTCGCGACCTGCTCGGCAGCGTCGTCCGTCAGGATCGTCATCGCGTACGGGTCGCCCTCCTGCACCCGCAGGCCGGGGACCTCCTCCCCCGTGGCAGGGTCGGCGGTACTGCCCGTCGCGCGGGCGAACGCAACCATCCGGGCGGCAAAGTCCGGGTTAACGCGGGTGACGGTGACCTGCTCGACCGCATCGGGGTGGGTCGCCAGGACCCATTCCAGGAACGCGTCCTGGTTCACGATGTCGGCGGTGAGCTTGCCCTTCGCGAGCGTCACCGACCCGATCTTTGTGCCATCAGGGAGGACCGCAGAGTTACGGTCCTTGACCTGCCAGCCGTCCCGGATCTCGGCGTCGGCGTTCTTCTTCGCCTTCCCGATCCGTGTGGACAGCACCTTCAGCAGCGCGAACGTCAGCGCGGTGTCGTCCTTGCTCACCGTGTCCCCCTCCCCGACAGGTCGAAGGCTTGGCGGGCGAGGACACCGATGGAACGGAGAACCTCGATCTGGTCCTTGATCGCCCACACGTACGACTCGGCGTCTTCGCGCTGCACCTTCGCGGTCTTGTAGATCCACAGCTCGGTGTCGAGCTGGGTGTTGATCCATGCGTCGCGTTCAGCGACGGTGACGTCTCCGGAGGCGCGGCCCACGTTCGGGCAGGCGTCCGACAGCAGCAGCCGGTCCCGTTCCCGCTGCCAGGTCTTCTTGGCGTCCAGTTCCCGGTTCCGGGTGTCCTTCAGCGCCTGCTGGGCGCGGGCGATCTCGTTCGACAGCCGGTTCAGGAACCGCTCCACCTCGGCGGGGGTGAGGTGCGCGTCCGGCTCCAGGAACACGAACCCGCTGCCGTTCACCGGGCCGGTCATGCCGGCCTCGTCCCGACGTCGTGCTGCTTGTTCTTGATCGCGCGGAGCAGGCCGTTGCCCTCGTTGACGTCGAGCTTCCCGGCCTTGAACGCGGCCATCACCTCACCGTTCAGGTCAGCGAGGTCTTCGAGCGTGTCCGCTGCCTTCAGCCGCGCCGTGAACTCGTCGGCCGCCGTCACCGGGCGGGGCGCCTGCCGCTCTTCCGGGGGCGGGGCGGGGCGTTCGGCCTCGGCCTGCTCCACCTCCTGGAGCCGGGCCGTGCCCAGCTGCCACACCTCGTCGTAGTGGTCCTGCTCGCAGAACCCGCCCTGCACCTTCGCCTCGAGCTCGTTGCCGAGGGTCCGGAGCTCCTCCGTGCTTGTGGCCTTGGCGATGCGAGACTTGATGCTCTCCAGCCACCGCGCGTTGGTGCGCTGCTCGGCCGGCGGCTGGGACTGGGGCGCGTCGCCGGTGTCGGTTTCCTTCCGCCACATGTCCAGGCCCACACCGAACCGCATCCCGGCGTTCCGCAGCCCATCACCGATCGCGACCTTCACCGCGTCCGGGCCGCGCTTCCCGCCGCCGTCGCCGTACCCGAGACGGGTGGTGCCGGCGATGGTGACGCGCATCCAGAAGCCACCGTTGGAGTCCATCTGCGGCGGGGCAGCGTCCATGACCTGCTTGACGATGTCCGGGTTGCCGGTCTCGATCGCGGCTCGGAGCAGGTCCTTGTCGACCTCGCGAGCAACCGGTTCCCAGCCCCAGCCGGGGTCGACCTCCAGGAACCGGTCGGTAATGTCGGCGTGCCCGACGTAGTCAATGTGGGTGTGCTGGACCGACAGCCAGTTCCCGCAGATGCGACAGCGTTCCTTGCGGTGGTTGTCGCAGTTCTTGGTGCGTGAGTCGCGGCACGCGCCGCACGTCAGCTTCGGCAGCTTCCCGATCTTCTCCGCCGGGAACGGTTCGCGAAGCTGCCTGGCGATGTCCTCATCCATGAACAGCGACCTCCTCCAGCTCGTCCTCGTCGCCCAGGGGAAGCGGGTCAGAGGTGTCGGTGCTCGCGGCGTCCTCGCCGTCGGTGGCGGGGGTGTCGTCGTCCTCGGTCTCGGTGCCGGGCTCGTCGTCCGCCGGGGCGTCAGGGTCCGCGGACCGCTCTCCGGCGGGCTCGTCCGCGACAGCGACCGGGTCCGGAGTTGCGGCATGGTCAGGGCCGGTGGGCTCCTCAACCGGGTCGCCATCCGGGGAGGTGCGGGGGTCTTCCATGTCGTCGGTGATCGCGGGGAACGTCTGCGTCTCGTCCAGGACGCAGCGACGCACTCCTTCCTCGATCGGCAGGACCGGGTCCGCCGGCGGCTCAGCGGCCGGCAGAGCGAGCTGCTGCGGTTCGGGGGTGATGTCCGCCCACACCGTCACCTGCACGCCGTCCACGGCACGGGACACCCGCATGTGCAGCCGGTCGTCGACCTGCTCCTGCACGAACGCGGCAGCCATCTCGGCGGCGTAGGCGAGGACGACGTTGCGGGCGGCGTCCGGGACCAGGCCCGGGTCAACCTGAGCGGTCGCACGGCCGGGCTCGTATCGCCAGTCGAGCGGGTACAGGCCGTCCGCTCCGGGCGGGAACAGCCACCCGATCAGCGTGCGGGCCTGCTCCGACGACACCACCCGAACCGGGGTCGGTTCCGATGCCCGCTCGACGGCAGGTTCCGGGGCGGGCGGCGACACCAGCGGCGCGGCAGTCAGGTCATGCCGGGCGCGGCCGATCCCGATCTGCCGCCACAGCGGCGTCCGCGCCGCGTGCTTCCCCCGGCGGGTCGGGGACTTCGGCAGGGTGAGCAGAGCCATCAGGCCACCTCCAGGTGGGGCGGAAGGGAGGGAGCTTCAGCAGCAGCGATCGCGGCGCGGGCACTGGCGATGTAGGCGCCCATCGCGTTGTCGTCGGGGTGCAGGGATGCCAGCCGGTCCAGGTAGGCGGAGAAGGCCGCCCGCGTTTCGGGGGTGGCGGTCAGGTCAGCGAACCGGTCGGCGACCATCGCGGTCCCGGTCGGCACCGACGCGGCCTCCGCGGCCTGCTCCTCGGCGAGGATGTGCGCGGCAGCCTCGCCGTAGAGGGCGCGGAGTCGCTGCCCGGTGCGGATCTCAGCGGGCGACAGGGCGGCGGTCACCTGGCCACCGCCCTACGGCGGAGGTTCAACAGCCACTCGTAGGCGGCCATCACCCGGTCCGCGATCGCGTGCCGGCGGTTCTCGTACCGGATGCTCACACCGCACCCCCTGCGATGGGGGCGGGGTGCCAGCCGGTGCCGTCATCGCTGACGAGGCGGGCGTCAGTGTTGCCGCAGAACAGCAGCCCCCGCAGGAACCTGCGTGCGGTCTGCTCGTCCACTGAGACGGTCACGTGGTCCGGGGACGGGGAACCCTCGAACTCCACACCCCACCGGACGGTGGGCTTCGGCGCGGTGGTGGGCTTGGACAAGGTGACAGTCATCGAGGCTCACCGCCGTCCCACAGGTCCGTGTCCATGGGTGCGCGGACACACAGGACGACGAACACGGCGGTGCAGAGGACGAAGAAGCCGATGATTCCGGCGATGAGATGACTCACTGGTCACCCTCCGTCCCGTCCGGGGCGGATGCGTCTCGCAGCTCGTAGGCGAGCGTCCTGGATTCGCTGGGCGACAGGTCGGCGTCGAGGTCGGCGCGGCGTATGAGGTAGGCGGCGGCCTTGCGCAGTTCCCCGGCGAGACGGGCCTGCTCGGCCGTGAGCTTCTCGATGCCGCGCGGGATCTGGTCGTAGGCGTCCATGCCCTCATCGGCGGCGCCGGGCATCAGGGCCAGCAGCATGGTGAAGAACTCGTCGACCGCGTTCATGGACTGCTGGTAGGTGTCGTGCCAGTGCTTCGCGCCGTGGCCGACGGACCGGTCGGCCTCCAGCTCGGCGCGAAGCCGCTCGGCCTCGGCGCGGGCGGTCCGCAAGAGGTAGTCGAGCGCCTCGCGGGCGTCGTCCCACTCGGTCTCGCGGTTCTGCAGGTCATCGAGGATCGCGCCCGCGTCGCCGAGGTCGATCAGCCGCTTGATCTCGCGGCGGGACGAGTGGTCCCAGTAGGTGTCAGCCATCGGCCTGGTCTCCGTCCTGCTCGCCCAGGGCAGACCGGAAGATCCCGGCGTCTCGGCAGACCTCGCAGCCGGGCTCAGCGTGATTGGGGTGCTTGGAGCAGAACACCTTCGGGTTGCCGCGCCTGAGTAGCCCGGCCAGGACGCGTACCTGCTCGGCGAGGCGGACCTGCTCGGCGCGGGCCTCGTCTGCCGTCTGGCGTGCCCGCTGCATCTCCGCGACCAGCTCACCGTGACGGGCACGCTCCTCAGCCAGCTCCGCGCGGATCTGCCCTGCCTCGATGCGGGCCTCGTCGCGCTCGCCCTCCAGCGTGATCGCCTCGCCCTGCAGAGCCTCGTAGTTCTTCAGGACCGTGGCCAGCTTGGTGCGGAGCCGCTCGACCTCGGCCAGCAGCGCGGGCACGTCCTTGGATGCGCGGGACAGCGCATGGAACAGCTGACCCGGCGTGCGGGTGTTGGTGACGGTCAGGCGGTGGCTGGCGGCGTCCACCCCGTCCCATGCCCGCCGAATCTCGGCGATCCGCTCGTCGCTCATCGGCTCGGGGGTCATCAGGGCGCTCACGACGCCACCGCCACACGCTCACGAGCGGCGTCGTACAGGCCGATGCCCCACTGGATCGCGTGGCAAGCCCACAGGTACTGCCAGGTGTAGTCGCGGAAGTTCCACTCCCACACCTCGTCGAAGCGCCAGCCCTTGTACTCGAAACGCTCAAGCTCGCCCCGAGCGCCGTCCTCCCAGGTGGTGTCGCCCCACTCGAACAGATTCCGGATCGCGCGTCCGATGCCCTTCGGGGCCTCGCGGTCGAGGATCGCCTGGGCGACGTGCTCCTTCACCTGCTGCTCGAACAGCTCCGAGCTGTAGTCCCGAACGCTGTCGCGACCGTCCGGCAGCTTCTCCGCCCAGTAGTCCGGGTTGATCTGGGACCCCCGGAAGAACTCGAACATGTCCGTGATGCGGGCGAACATGAAGCCGCCCATGTCGCCCTTGAAGGCGAGGTTGCCCGGCCAGGTGATCAGGTCGAACCAGTAGAAGCCGGTGCCGGGCTTCTGGAAGCGCAGGTGCCGGTACAGGCCGTCATCGTGCAGGACGGTCAGCTTGTGCTCGGCGACGTCCGGCAGGAACCTGTGAACGTCGTAGTCGGGGTAGCTCGGGTTACTCTTCTCCATAGCCGGGCCGACTTCCTTTCCTCTTCGTTGTGACTGGTGGTCGGGTTCGGTCAGGGCTCCTTCGCCGGGCGCAATCCGGTCGTAGGGGCCCGCTCTGCTATGCGGCCTCCCGCTCATCGCGGGCAGGCGCGAGACACCCGCCCATGAGCTGACGGAGCCGCAGGTACACGTCATCGGCCGGGGACAGTTCGGGGGCGGAGTCGGCGGCCCGCTGCGCGGCAGCCCAGATCCGGGCATCCGCGTCAGACATCCCAGGCGTCCACCACACGGGGCGCTGGCCGCTCATGCCGCTTCCTCAGCAGAGTCGACGACCTCGAAGAAGTCCTCGAAGGTCTTCTCCGGGAACTTCAGGAGGACCGCTGCGATGAACGCGGGCCCCGGCGGCTGGGGCTGCGTCGATCGGAGGAGCCGGCACACGGTTGCCGGGGAGGTGCCGACACCTTGAGCGATTTCCCTGTAGGTAGCCCAACCGCGGGCCTCCGCCGCGTCCTTGATCGCGGCAGTCTTCAGTCTGATCGCCGGGGGCATCGGACCTTGTCCTGTCGTTGCGAGCACACAACTAGGCTAGTTGCGTTCCAGCAACGAAACAAGAGCCTTGCCAAGATCCTTCAGAAACCCCGTGCTTTCACTGGTCGATCCGTACTGTTCGCCCACCAGTTCGAAGACAAACACCCGACGATCAAGGCATCTACCTGCGAAGTTCCAACCGTGAAACGTGCTTGCGCGCGAGCACGTAAGCTACGCTGACCCCCATGGCCGACGAGACCCCTCTCGCACTCTGGCTCCGCACAGAGATGCCACGCCGCGGCTACCCCATCGAAGGACCACGCGCCGGCGGCATCACCCGCCTCGCAGACGACGCCGGAATCTCCCGCGCCAGCATGTCCCGCATCGTCGCCGGCCGCGCCGACGCCTCCATCGAGGCACTCCGCAAAATCGGGCAAGTCCTCGGCTACACCCTCGGTGACATGCTCGTCTACGCCGGGTACGCCGAACCCGACGACCTCAACGTCATCGTCATCACCTCTACCGCCTCCGACGACACCGCGATCCCGCCGGCGGCAGTCCCTCCCACCGTCAGCCTCCCCGACCTGGAACCCTGGGAGCGGCACATCTGGCTCGCCCCAGACCTGACCACCCCGGAGAAGGAGGTCGCGATCCTCCTCATCCGGCTACGCCGCGGCACCCTCAACGACGATGCCGGGCTGCTGCGCCTCTACCATGCGCTAGGCAAGGTGGTAGAACACCGCCTAGGGATCGAGGATCCACCACAAGCGGTATGAGACGGCCTCCGTTTCAGCCGTCCGCACCCCCGTGAAAACACGGATAGTGAAGTAACAACTACATTACTCCGACGCTGCATTGCCAACCCGACACCATCCTGTAGCGTCTCATCACTACGGGGACCTGGCACACGCGCACAACTGCGCAACACGCGCAGCACAACGCACAGCGGAGGTGTGCCTGCATGTCCATCAGCGTCGATGACATCAGCATCCTGGATGCCCTCACTCGCTTGGACGCCGACGCCGCCCACTCAGGCGCACCAGTTGCCTACATCCACGCCATACGCACCGGCGCACCCGGCTCCCGCCACCGCATCACCGTCAACGGCGCACCAGCCCACATCACCATCGGCACCCCCGCCGGGGAGTCCGGACCGCCACGCGACGCAGCCGACTCCTTCACCCGTCTCCGCAACGCCATGCAGGCCGCCACCATCGACGGCATCCAACCGCAACTCCCACCCGAAATCAGCATGGTCACCTGGCGCCACAACGACCAGGAACTCCGCATCTGCGCACCCGGCGCAGCGCCCACCCTCCGCCGTGCCCGTGAACGCGTCCGCCGCCGCCTCACGGCGCTGTCCCCGCTGCCGCTCCTCGGCACCCTCACCCAGCCCCTCACAGGGTCCGCCACCGCCGTAGGGATCGCGCTCGCCCCCGTCGTGCCGCCCATGCACACCACCCCGCCGCCGGCGCCGGTGGTGCGGGAGCTCGGCGGTGAGATCGCCCGGCCGGAGCTGCCGTACATGCTGGGCCTGCACGTCACCGCTCCGGCCGCCCCGCGGTTCGCCCCCATCAAGCCGCCGGACGAGGCCACAGCCCCCGACAGCAGCCCCCGACCAACCGCCGACCCCGCCCCGCCGAACAGGGCCCCCGCCGCCACCCCCACGACAGGCACGTCCACTAGCCCCGCCCCGACGGGCAGCCCCCTGCCAGAAGCGTCCTCCATCAGTCCGGCGCCGGCCCCGCCGCAGACAGACCCGACCGCCGGAACGCCCCTCGACGTGCCTCAAAACCCGCCCTCGATCAGCAGCCCCGCCCCCGCGGCCCGCACCGCCCCCAGCACCAGCCACACGCCCCGAGGGCACGGCTACGGGCACCGGCACGGCAAGCACAAGCGCCCGTCACACAGACGCCACTGACCCGCCCGCACCCTCACCGGAGTCCTGGTGGCTGTTCGGCTGCCGCCACACAATCCGCACCGACTCATCCGGCTCATACCGCTTCCGCCCATGCAGCGGCAGAATCTCGATCTTCTCCGTGAGCGCCTGAATAATCTCCCGGCGCTGCGGGATCGATCGGCGTTCCCACTCCGCCGTCACCTGCTCCAACGTCCCCCCAACGAAGTCACGCAGCACCGGAGCCACCCGCGTCTCCTTCATCTTCCGCCGCGCCGCCTCGATCTGCGGGACCAGCCGACCCTCCAACTGCTCCAAGCTGTCCAGAGACAGAGTGAACTTCGCCGCCCGCTCCCGCGCGTCGTCCAGCAGCGTCTCCTTCTCCACGACCTCCCGGTTCAACGCGGCCAGCCGCTCATCCGCGCGCTCATCCTGACGCAGCAGCTCCGTCAGATCCGGACGGGACAGACGCAACAACATGCTCCGCTCCACGAACGCGTCCACATGGTCCACGCGCCTCGACACGCAGTAGCCCGTGGTCGAACCGAACCCCGTCCGGTTATCCGGGGCACACACGTACGTGGGTCTGGCGGTCGGGCCCATCCTGCGGACCACCCGCCCACACACGCCACACACCGCCAGACCAGCCAGCAGCCGCCGCACCGCACCGACCCGATGAGCATCCCGCCCAGCCCGCGTGAACCGCGAGACGCACGCTTGGAACTGCTCATGCGGCACCAGCGGCCCCCACACCGCCTGCACCCCTTCCAGCACCTGCCCGCGATGCACCCGCAACCCCACATACGCCGGGTTCATTGCGATCCCCCGCACGGTCGCGTACCGCCAGCCGTGCTTGCCCTTACGCGGTGTGGGGATGCCCCGCCGGTTCAGGTCCACGGTCATTCCCCGCAGAGAATCCCCCGACGACAGCCGCTCGAAGATCTCCCGCACCACACCCGCGGCCGTGTACACGTGCTCGTTGCCGTCGCAGTCGACAGTGACGTGTTCCTCCTCGTCGAACACCACCTTGACGAGCTTGCGTTTCCCGTTCGGCGCGACCTCGTAGATCCGCTTGTACCCGTACAGCATCCGCCCGGCCGGCAACCCCTTCTTCGCGGCTTTCCTCTTGTCGCGCCTCACCCGCTCCGACGTCTTCGCCGAGTCGTCGTGGCTGTCCATGCCTTCTTCGGCGAGGGTCTTGTAATCACGGCGCTTACGTGGATCGTACGTCCGGTCGTGGGAAGTGATGTGGATCAGGACACCTAGGTCGACGCACTGGTCGAGGAACCCGATCCAGTGGGCCAGGCGGCGGTCCCCACGCGACGGCTCCCACAGCACCACGATGTGGAACCGGCCCGTGGCGAGATCCTTGAGGAGCCGTTCCCAGTCCTCGCGTTCCTTCCGGCCGAACCACGAGGCGGACTTGTCGTTGTCGCAGTACGTCTCGCCGACCTCCCAGCCGGCGGCGTCGCAGTGCTCCTGGTTCTCGTCGTCTTGCTCTTCTACGGACCGTTGGTCGCCGCGGTCGTCGTTGCTGACTCGGGAGTACAGCGCAGCAACCAGCGGCGTCCCGGCCTTCAGCGCGGCGTGGGCGAGTCCGTCTGTGGTCACGATCCCCAAACTAGCGCCAAAGGGCCTTGACGAGAACGGAACGCGTCGACGAAGTAGGTGTGGTCGTCGCGGACGATCTCGGCGTACCGGGTGCCGAACGCGACCATCGCCTCGACGAACGCCGACTCGTCCGGGCCGATCACCGCGTTGATGGCGTCCTCGACCTGGAAGCCGACGAGGGTGTGGTCGGAGTCGGTGTCGGACACGCAGTGCACCTTGGCGGTGGCGCGGCCGAGGTCGTCCAGCACCGAGAGCATGTCCTCGGGCTCGGTGAGGCCGCCCCAGTCGAGGTCCTCCTCGTAGGGGGACAGCTCCTGCACGACGTAGCCGACGCCGCCGATCCGGGTGTGGCCGAGCCACGGGTCGCTGTTGGCCTGCAGCGCGCGGCGCGACACGGCGGTGCGGTGCCCGTGGTGCTGGAAGTAGGCGCGGATGCGCTCGTCGTGGACGACGCGGCTCGGCGCGGCGACGTTGCCCTGCTTCATCGACAGGACGACGTCGTTCTCCAGCGCCTGGGTGTTGCCCTCGACCAGGATGTTGTAGGCCGACAGGCCGGCCGAGCCGATGCCGAACCCGGACGCGCCGACGATGTCCTTGACCTGGTAGGTGAGGCTGCCGAACCGCTTCTCGGCGGGGATCGTGGTCAGGTACTCCTGGTAGGCGGCCTCGACCTCGGCGCGCTCGGCGTCGCCGAGGCGGCGGACGCCGGGCCGGTCCCTGAAGCGGCGCTCGGCGCCGTCGACGACCGTCATCTCCGCCAGCAGCCCGATGCGGGTGCCGCCCATCGCGGCGACGAGCACGTCCCGGACGTAGCCGTCGGTGGTGTCGAGGGTCAGCGCGAACTTCTCGTCGCCCTCGTGCTCGGCGAACCTGCGGACCTGGTCGACGTAGGCGCGCACGTAGGTCTCGATGAGCCGGCGGATGTCGGCGTCGGAGATCGCCTTCTGCCAGGCCAGCAGCGCCAGGCTCGCGACGAGCCGCTTGACGTCCCAGGTGAAGTGGCCGACGTAGGCCTCGTCGTAGTCGTTGACGTCGAAGACGAACACGCCGTCGTCGTTCATGTAGGTGCCGAAGTTCTGGGCGTGCAGGTCGCCCTGGATCCATACGCGGGAGGTGCGCTCGTCGGCCCACGGGTCGTCGTCGCCGGCGATGTCGGCGTAGAACAGGCAGGCGCTGCCCCGGTAGAACGCGAACGGGTCGGAGGCCATCTTGCGGAAGCGGCGGCGGAACTCGGCGGGGCTGCGCTCCATCAGGTCCGAGAACGCGTCGACCAGGACGTCGACGATCTGCGCCCGGCGCTCCTTGGGGTCGCGCCCGCGCAGCTCCTCGGTGATGCTCGCCATTCTCTCTCCCTCGATGATCGGGTGAGCCCCGCCGCTGCCGGGGCGTTCCCGGTCATTGTGCCGAATCCGGACCCGTCCGGGAGGTGAACAGCGCGCGCACCGCCGGTTCCGTCCGGACCAGGTCAAGGGCGGTCTCGGCGTGCCCGGGGACGTACCCGTTCCCGATGAGCATCGTGACGTCGGCGGCGAGGCCCTCGGCGCCGAGCGCGGCGGCCGGGAAGGAGGTCGCCATGGAGAAGAACACGACGGTGCCGCCGGACGCGGTGGCGAGGATCGCGCCGTGCTCGCAGCCGGGGACGTCCACGCACACGACGGTGACGTCGACCGGCTCGCCGATGGCGGCGGCGACGGCGACGGGGTCGCGGGCGTCGGCGCGCACGACGGTGTCGGCGAGCCCGGACGCGGTGAGGCGCTCCTCCTCCTCGGCGGTGGGCACGAGCCCGATCACGCGGGCCGCGCCGGCGCGGCGCGCGGCGGCCAGCGCCAGGCAGCCGGACTTGCCGGCGGCGCCGAGCACCGCGACCGCCGGGGCGCTGCGGGCGGCGACGACCCGGGCGGTGAGGGCGGGGGCGCCGCAGACGTCCATGACGGCGAGCGCGAGCGGGACCGGCAGGTCGCCGGGCAGGACGGCGGCTATGGAGCGGGCGAACAGGATCGCGTGGCCGCGGGCGGGCACCTGCTCCGACAGCCCGTCCCAGCCGGCGAGGCCGTCGGTGACGGCGAGGGGGGTGAGGGTGAGGGAGACGAGGGTGGCGACGCGGTCGCCGGGCTCCAGGCCGAGCGGCGACTCCGGGCCTGCCTCCTCGACGACGCCGACGAGCATGCCGCCCGACCCGGTGACGGGGTTGTGCATCTTGCCGCGCTCGCCGATGATCCGCAGCACCTCGGCGCGGATCGCGGCGGGGTCGCCGCCGTGCGCGGTGTGCAGCTGCCGGTAGGACGCGGCGTCCAGGTTGAGCCGCTCGACGCCGATGCGGACCTCGTCGGGCCGGATCCGCGGGTCGGTGTCGAGGCGGTGCGCCGCCTGCGGCAGCACGCCCGCGGGCTCCAGCACCCGGTGCAGCCCCACCGCCGTGCCGCCGCCCGTGCCCGTGCCCCCGCCCGTGAGGGCCGTCCCGCCGTCGGTCATCGCCGTCCCGCCTCTCTTCCGAAAACGCCCGGTGTAGCGCAAGATGTTCAGGGCACCACTAGTTTCGACGAAAGTCTTCCCGTAACGTCGGGCCCATACAAGAGTTTTGCGCGATCAATGTGAGGCTAGGAGGCGGTCGACGATGACCACTGCCCTGCACCCGGACGCGGCCGCGGCCGGCGCCCGCGCGTCCGACGGGACCGCACGCCAGCCGTACGCCTACCGGCGCCGGCCCCTGGAGGAGCCCGACTGGCGGCGCCTGCCCGGCTGGCGGGACGTCACCGAGGACGAGTGGGAGTCGGCGCAGTGGCAGCGGGCCCACTGCGTGAAGAACGTGCGGCAGCTCCGCCAGCTCATGGGGGACCGGCTGGACGAGTCGTTCTACGCCGACCTGGAGCGCGACCAGGCCGAGCGCGCGACGATGTCGATGCTGCTGCCGCCGCAGATGCTCAACACGATGGACTCCTCCTCCACCGACGCCTTCTACGCCGACCCCGTGCGGCGCTACATGCTCCCGGTGTTCAGCGACCGGCGCACCGACTGGCCGTCGCACCCGCTGGCGACCCGCGACTCGCTGCACGAGGCCGAGATGTGGGCGGTCGAGGGCCTCACCCACCGCTACCCCACCAAGGTGCTGGCCGAGCTCCTGCCGACCTGCCCGCAGTACTGCGGGCACTGCACCCGCATGGACCTCGTCGGCAACTCCACGCCGAACGTCGACAAGCACAAGTTCACGATCAAGCCGCCGGACCGGCTCGGCGCGATGCTCGACTACCTGCGCCGCACCCCCGGCGTCCGCGACGTGGTCGTGTCCGGCGGCGACGTCGCCAACATGCCCTGGCCGCGGCTGGAGTCGTTCGTCGCGTCCCTGATGGAGATCGACAGCATCCGCGACATCCGGCTGGCCAGCAAGGCGCTCATGGGCCTGCCGCAGCACTGGCTGCAGGACGACGTCCGCGCCGGCATGGAGCGGCTGGCCGCCACCGCGCACCGGCGCGGCGTGCAGATCGCGATCCACACCCACGTCAACGCCGCCCAGTCGGTGACGCCGCTGGTCGCCCGGGCGGCCCGCGCGATGCTCGACACCGGCATCCGCGACGTCCGCAACCAGGGCGTGCTGCTGCGGGGCGTCAACGACACGCCGGAGGCGCTGCTCGACCTGTCGTTCGCGCTGCTCGACGAGGCCGGGATCATGCCGTACTACCTGTACATGTGCGACATGATCCCGCACAGCGAGCACTGGCGGCTCGCCGTCTGGGAGGCGCAGGAGCTGCAGCACGCGATCATGGGCTACCTGCCCGGCTTCGCCACCCCGCGCATCGTCTGCGACGTCCCCTACGTCGGCAAGCGGTGGGTGCACCAGCTCGCCGACTACGACCGCGAGCGCGGCGTCTCCTACTGGACGAAGAACTACCGCACCGGCCTGGAGCTGTCCGACCCGGACGCGCTGACCCGCCGCTACGAGTACTACGACCCGATCGACACCCTGCCCGAGGCGGGCCGGGCGTGGTGGCGGGAACGCTCCACCGCCGCGTGAGGTGCCGCGACCGCGTGAGGTGCCGCGACGCGCGACCAACCCGGCGCCTTTACGTTGTAGATCATAAGCGCCGGGCCGTATCCTCGGACGGATGACCACCGTGCCGGCCGCCGCCGACCTGACCGCCGCCGACCTGGCGGACGCCCCCTACCCGCACCTCGCGCGGCTGCGGGAGCGCGACCCCGTCGCCCTCGTCCCCGCCCTGGGCGGCCGGCTGGTGACCTCCCGCGAGCTGGCCCTGCGGGTGCTGCGCGACGCCGCGACCTTCACCGTGGACGACCCGCGCTTCTCCACCGCGCAGGTCGTCGGGCCCAGCATGCTGTCACTGGACGGCCCCGCCCACACCCGGCACCGCGACCCGTTCGCGCGGCCGTTCCGCCCGGCGCGGACCCGCGAGCGGTTCACCGCGTTCGTCGAGGCCGAGGCGGCCCGGCTGGTGGACGGTCTCGCCCCGGACGGGCGGGCCGAGCTGCGCGGCGCGCTCGCCGGGCCGCTGGCCGTCGCGGTCGTCACCGAGGCGCTCGGCCTGGAGGGCGTGGACGCGGCGACCGTCCGGTCCTGGTACGGGGCGTTCGTGGACGCGGTGTCGGCCATCACCGCGGGCGGCACCGCCCCGATGGCCGCGGCCGAGGCGTACCGGCTGCTCACCGCGGCCGTCGAGGAGGCGATCACCGCGTCCCGGCCCGGGTCGCTGCTGGCCGAGGCCGCCCGCGACGAGGCCGGGCTCGCCACGGCCGAGGTCGTGGCGAACGCGGCGATCCTGATGTTCGGCGGCATCGACACCACCGAGGGCATGATCGCCAACGCGGCGCTGCACCTGCTCGGGCACCCCGTGCAGCTCCGGCTCGTCCTGGACGACCCGGCCCTGCTCCCCGCGGCGATCGAGGAGTCGCTGCGGCTGGAGCCCGCCGCGGCCGTCGTCGACCGGTACGCCGTCCGCGACACCGAACTCGGCGGGACGGCGATCCGCGCGGGCGAGCTGGTGCGGGTGTCGATCACCGCCGCCAACCGCGACCCGGCGGTCTTCCCCGACCCCGACCGCTTCGACGTGCGGCGCGCCAACGCCGCCGAGCACCTGGCGTTCGCGCACGGCCCGCACTTCTGCTTCGGCGCCCACCTGGCCAGGCTGGAGACCCGGACGGCGCTCGGCGCGCTGCTCGGGCGGCTGCCGGGGCTGCGCCTGGACCCCGGCCGCCCGGCCCGCCCGCACGGGCTGGTGTTCCGCAAGCCGCCGCGGCTGGACGTCCGCTGGGACCGCTGAAGGCCAGTTCAGGCCCCTTTTCCCCGGCATGAAGGGCCGCCGGATATGGGAGCATGTCGCCCATGATCGTGGAACGCCGGGTCGAACTCCGGTTCGGAGCGGAAAGCCGGGAAGCCGGGACGCACACCAACCTGTCCGCCGTACGGCAGGACGGCCGCTGCCTGTGGGTGGCGGGCGACGAGACCGCCACCATCGAGCGGCTCACCGCCGTGCTGGACGGCGACGGCCGCGTGACCGGCTACGACGGGCAGGCCACGGTCGCGCTCGCCGACCTGGTGCCGCTGCCCGCCGGCCCCGACGAGGAGGCCGACATCGAGGGCCTGGCGCGGGCCAACGGCTGGCTGTGGGCCATCGGGTCGCACAGCCTCAAGCGCAAGAAGGTCAAGCCGGGGCAGAGCGCGGCGAAGGCCCGCAAGCGGCTGGCCACCGTCGTCCGCGAGGACAACCGCTTCATCCTGGCGCGCCTCCCCCTGGTCACCGGCGAGGACGGGCTGCCCGCCGTCGTCCGCGAGGACGGCGGCCGCACCGCCGCCGTGCTCGGGCTGGACAAGGACTCCCTCACCGACCTGCTGGAGGACGACCCCCACCTCGCGCCGTTCCTGGGCATCCCGAGCAAGGACAACGGCATCGACATCGAGGGCATCGCCGCGCACGGCGACCGGCTCTACATCGGGCTGCGCGGCCCGGTGCTGCGCGGCTGGGCGGTGCTGGTGGAGATCCGCCCCGGCACCGACCCCCGCGACCCGCGCAAGCTGCGCCCGCTGCCCCTCGGCGACGGCGACGGGGACGAAGACGGCGACGGGGACCTGTACCGGACGCACTTCCTCGACCTCGGCGGCCTCGGCATCCGGGACCTGTGCCCGCACGGCGACGACCTCCTCGTCCTCACCGGGCCGAGCATGGACCTCGACGGCCCCGTGCGGGTCGTGCGCTGGCGTGGCGCGGCCCGCGCGGACGCCGCCGGGATCGTCCCGGCCGAGGAGCTGGAGACGCTGGGCGACCTGCCCTACGGCGACGGCGACGACCACGCCGAGGGCATCGCCGTGCTGGACGAGCCCGGCACCCGCGTCCTGGTCGTCTACGACAGCCCGGCCCCCGCACGCCTCACCGCGGGCGGCGGCGTCCTCGCCGACGTGGTCGCGCTACCCGAATAAGCGCTCGCTTGCCTCATCTGCTTGGATGGCCCTGCAACCGGCAGGAGTCGAAGGGGCAGGACGAGAGCATGATCGAGTGGTCCGAGGAAGACCTGATGATCCGGGACGCGGTGCGCGGCTGGATCGACGCCGAGGTCCGGCCCAACCTGGACGCGCTGGAGTCGGGCGAGCTGCCGCCCTACGACCTGCTCCGCGGTCTGTACAAGACGTTCGGGATGGACGAGATGGCGCGCTCGTCCTTCCACGCCCGCATCGCCAAGGAGCGTGCGGGCGAGGCGCGGGAGTCCGGCGAGGAGGACCGGCCCGGCGGCGGGAGCGCCGCGATGACGATGATCCCGGTCATCGAGCTGTGCAAGGTCGCGCCCGGCCTGGTGTCGGCGATGGGGGTCGGGCTCGGCCTCGCCGCCGGGACGATCATGAAGCGCGGCACCCCCGAGCAGAAGGAGCGCTGGGCGCTGCCGCTGCTCACCATGGAGAAGGTCGGCGCCTGGGCGATTACCGAGCCCAACTCCGGCTCGGACGCCTTCGGCGGCATGCAGGCCACCGCCAGGAAGGTCGGCGACGAGTACGTCATCAACGGCAGCAAGACCTTCATCACCAACGGCCCCTACGCCGACACCATCGTCTTCTACTGCAAGCTCGACGACGGGCGGGAGGCGCGCGACCGGGAGATCCTGACGTTCGTCCTCGACCGGGGCATGGAGGGCCTGGAGCAGAGCAAGCCGCTGCGCAAGATGGGCCTGCACTCCTCCCCCACCGGCGAGCTGTTCCTCAACGACGTCCGCGCCGGCGCCGACCGCCTGCTCACCTCCGGCTCGCAGGGCGGCAAGGAGTCGGCCAAGCAGAACTTCGTCACCGAGCGCGCCGGCGTCGCCGCGATGGCGCTCGGCGTCATCGAGGAGTGCCTGAAGCTGTCGGTCGAGTACGCCAAGACCCGCGAGCTGTGGGGGCAGCGGATCGGCGACTTCCAGCTCATCCAGCTGAAGCTGGCCAAGATGGAGGTCGCGCGGCTCAACGTCCAGAACCTGGTGTTCCGGCACATCGAGATGCAGCGGGCCGGGCGGCCGATGACGCTCGCCGAGGCGTCCGCGATGAAGCTGTACGCCGCGCAGGCCGCCAGCGAGGTCGCGCAGGAGGCGGTGCAGCTGTTCGGCGGCAACGGCTACATGAGCGAGTACCGCGTCGAGCAGCTCGCCCGCGACGCCAAGTCGTTCCAGATCTACGCGGGCACCGACGAGATCCAGGTGACGCACATCGCCCGCGACCTGCTGTCGCGCTGACCCCGCGCGTCCGGCACCGGAAAGACGGCGCCCGCCGCGAACTTCCGCGGCGGGCCGGCCATCGAAAAGGTGGGGGGCGGGTGAGGGCGATCGCCCGTCCCCCTGGGCCGACGGCCCTTTCTGGACAGCCGACGATGGGGACTGGATACTCACAGCCATGGACGGTCAGGGCTCATTCCCGGTGAGAGCGTCCGACACGCAGCGGGACCGGGCCCTGCGCGTCCTGAGCGACCGCGTGGCCGAGGGCCGGATGTCGGACGAGACGTTCGAGCGCCGCGTCGACCAGGTGCTGCGGGCGCGCAGCCAGGCCGAGCTGGCCGACATCGTGCACGACCTCCCCCCGCAGAACCGCGTCATCGACCGGCTGACCGGGCTCGTGTCGTCGGTGTCGCAGGTGACCGCGCGGATCGAGGCGGCCTGGCGGGCGCCGCGGCTGCCGCGGTTCATGCTGCCGCCCGCGGAGCTGAAGCGGATCGTCGTCGGCCGCGCCCCCGCCTGCCAGTTCATCCTCACCGACCTCACCGTCTCGCGGTTCCACGCCGAGATCTACCGGGCCGGGGACGGCTGGATGATCTCCGACCTCGGGTCGATGAACGGCACCCGGGTGAACGGCTGGCGGCTGACCGGCCCGGTCCGGCTGCGGCCCGGCGACGAGGTCGGGTTCGGCAACGCCAGCTTCGTCGCCACCGCCCCCTGACACCCCCGCTCCCCGCCCCTCCCCGCCCCTCCCTCTCTTCCGTCCGGGACCGGCCGGGGTCTTGACGTCTTCGTTAAGAGTCCTTACTTTCTCTCTCCAAGTTAGGAAACCTTCTTAACTCGGAGGAGCCGCCGTGCCCAGCCCGTCCGTCCCGGGGACCCCCAGCCTGCTGCGGGCCATCAACGACCGCGCCGCACTGGAGGCGCTGCTCGCCCGGGGCCCGCTGACCCGGCCGCAGATCTCCGACCTCACCGGGCTGTCCAAGCCGACCTCCTCGCAGCTGCTCGCCCGGCTGGAGGCGGCCGGACTCGTCGTCCGGGACGGGATCCGGGAGGGCCTGCCCGGCCGCACCGCCGAGCTGTACCGGATCAACGGCGCCGCCGCCCACGTCGCCGGCGTCGACGTCACCCCGGCGCGGATCCGGGCCTCCGTCGCCGACCTGGCCGGGACCGTCGTCGGCGAGCACACCCTCGCCACCCCCGCGCGCACCGGCGTGGACGCCGTCGCCCGCACCGCCGAGGCGCTCGACGGCGCCGCCGCCGCGGCCGGGCTGGCCCGCACGGCGCTGGCCCGCGCCGTCATCGGCATCCAGGGCGCCGTCGACCCCGCCACCGGGCGGCTCGGCTACGCCGCGCACATCCCCGGCTGGCACATCCCCGACCTCGTCGCCGTGCTCGGCCGCGGCCTCGGCGTGCCCGTGGCCGTCGAGAACGACGTCAACCTCGCCGCGCTGGCCGAGCAGGCCCGCGGCCAGGCGGCGCCGGAGGCGGGCGGCGCCCGCGACTTCGTGCTGCTGTGGGTCGCCGACGGCGTCGGCATGGCCGTCGTGCTCAACGGCGCGCTGCACCGCGGCGCGACCGGCGGCGCCGGCGAGATCGGCTACATGCCCGCCGTGGGCGCCCCGCTGATGCGCGGCGTCCGCCGCACCCACACCGGCGGCGTGCACAGCCTCACCGGCGGCAGCGCCGTGCTGAAGCTGATGCGCGAGCACGGCTTCCGCGGACGCGACGCCGCCACCGCGCTCGGCCGCGCCGCCGCCGACGTCGAGACGGGCCCCGCCACCGGCAAGCGCACCGCCAGCGACGCGGGCGCGCGCGCGGAACGCGCCCTCACCGAACTCGCGACCCGTCTCGGCGCCACCCTCGCCACCGTCGTGGCCGTCATCGACCCCGCACTCGTCGTCCTCACCGGCGACGTCCTGCGCGCCGGAGGGGAACCGCTCCGCGCGCGCGTCGAACAGCACCTGCACAGCCTGACGATCCCGCGTCCCCGGGTGCGGCTCAGCACCGTCGAGGGCAACCCCGTCCTGGCCGGGGCGCTCCAGCAGGCACTCACGGAGACCCGAGACGAGGTCTTCTCCACCACCGTCCCCTGACCCCCCGTACCGCACGCCCTCCCCCACCCCCAAGGAGGACCGCAGTGCCCACCACCATCCCACGCCGCCTCACCGCAGCCTTCGCCGCCGTGTTCCTCGCCGCCGGCTGCACCGCCGGCGGCGATTCCTCCAGCGGCCCCGGGGCCGAAGCGAAGCAGACCATCGAGGTCTGGCACGGCTGGAGCGCCCCGCACGAGGTCAAGGCGTTCGAGGACGCCGTCGCCGGCTTCAACAAGGCCCACCCCAACATCACCGTCAAACTCGTCAAGGGCCAGACCGACGACCGCATCACCAACGCCATCCGCGGCGGCAACCCGCCCGACGTCGTGTCGTCCTTCACCACCGACAGCGTCGGCCAGTGGTGCCAGAGCGGCGCCTGGCAGAACCTCGCCCCCTACATCGCCAAGTCCAAGCTGGACCTGAACCAGTTCCCCAAGGCCGTGCAGCAGTACACCCAGTACAAGGGCGTCCGGTGCGCGATGCCGCTGCTGGCCGACGCCTACGGGCTCTACTACAACAAGAAGCTGATGAAGGGCGAGCAGCCGCCCAAGACGATGAGCGAGCTGACCGCGCTGGCCAAGAAGCTCACCGTCCGCGCCCCCGACGGCACCATCAAGGTCGCCGGGTTCATGCCGTCCGCCCAGTACTACGAGCACCAGACCCAGCACCTCGCGCCCCAGTTCGGCGTGACGTGGCTGACCCCCGGCGGCACGTCGAACTTCGCCGCCGACCCCGCCGTCACCGCCTACCTGGAGTGGAGCAAGAGCCTCCTCGACTGGTACGGCTACGACAACGTCAAGAAGTTCCTGCGCTCGATGGGCCAGGAGTTCGAGTCGTCCAACCCCTTCCAGAAGGGGAAGGTCGCGATGGCCGTCGACGGCGAGTGGCGCACCAAGTTCATCCAGGAGGAGGCGCCGGGGCTCGACTACGGCACCGCGCCCGCGCCCGTCTCCGACGACCGCGCCGCCGGCTACGGCGGCGGGTTCCTCACCGGCACCGTCGTCGGCATCCCGCGCGGCGCCGAGCACGCGCAGGCCGCCTGGGAGTTCGTGCGGTACCTCACGACCGACACCGGCGCGCTCGTCACGTTCGCCAACGCGCTCGGCAACGTGCCGTCCACGATCCCGGCGCTGTCGTCGCCGCAGCTGAGGCTGCCGGAGCAGTTCCGCACGTTCCTCGACGTGTTCAAGAACCCCAACAGCACCACGGCCCCGCCGACGGCGAACGGCAACGACTACATCGTGCGGTTCCAGAAGTTCGTCCAGGACGAGTGGGAGCCCGGCAAGGTCCGCGACCTGCCCGCCGCGCTCAAGCGGCTCGACGGCGAGGTCGACGGGTCCCTCAAGCTCGCCGGGGGCTGACCCGTGGCCCCCGGCTCGCTGCGCCTCCCGCTCCCGGGGGCGCGGACCGGGACGGCGGCGGCGCGGGCGCGCCGCCGCCGGCGCCTCCGCGTCCTGGCGTTCCTGTCCCCCTGGCTGGCGGGGTTCGGGCTGTTCTTCGCCTACCCGCTCGCCGCCACCGTCTACTTCTCCTTCACCCGCTACGACCTGTTCACCCTGGAGTACACCGGCCTCGACAACTACGCCTACCTGCTGCACGACAGGGAGGCGTGGACCGCGATGCGGAACACGCTGTGGCTTGTGGCCGTCCTCGTCCCCCTGCGGGTGCTGTTCGGGCTCGGCGTCGCCCAGCTCCTCACCCGGATCAGGCGCGGCGGGAACCTGCTGCGCGCCGTCCTCTACCTGCCGTACCTGATCCCGCCGGTGTCGGCCACGGTCGCGTTCGTGTTCCTGCTCAACCCCGGCACCGGCCCCTTCCCAGCCCTCACCGAGCGGCTCGGGTTCACCCTGCCGGACTTCTTCAACGACGCCGCCTGGGCCAAGCCCGGCCTCACGCTGCTCGCCCTGTGGGCGGTCGGCGACGTGATGATCATCATGCTGGCGGCGCTGCTGAACGTGCCCGCGTCGCTGTACGAGGCCGCCGCCATCGACGGCGCCGGCGCCTGGTCGCGGTTCCGGCACATCACGCTGCCGTCCATCTCCCCCGTGCTGGCGTTCTCCGCCGTCACCGGCGTCATCGAGGCGCTGCAGTACTTCACCCAGCCGATGGTGGCGGGCAAGGTCGCCTCCGGGCGCGCCGACCTGCCCGGCACCCAGTACGCGCCCGGCTACCCCGACGGATCCACGCTGACGTTCCCGCAGTGGCTCTACGACCAGGGGTTCCGGCAGTTCAACATGGGCTACGCGTGCGTGCTCGCGCTGGTCATGTTCGCCACCGCGATGGTGTTCACGCTCTTCCTGCTGCGCCGGTTCCGCGCGTTCACCGGGGAGGAGGCCGGATGACCCGCGGAGGCCGGGCGCGCCGCGTCCTGCAGTGGGTCGCCGTGCACGCCGTCGCCGTCGCGCTCGCCGTGATGTTCCTGGCGCCGCCGGCGTTCATGCTGCTGACCGCGGTGATGTCCGACCGGCAGGCGCTCAGCGGCGACCTGTGGCCGGACGGCTGGCACCTCGCGAACTTCGCCGACGTGTTCAGCGGCGACATGGTCCGCTGGACGGTCAACAGCACCGTGTACGCGGCCCTGTCGACGGTGTTCATGCTGGTGTCCAGCGTCCCGGTGGCGTACGCGCTGGCGCGGTTCCGGTTCCGCGGCCGCAACGCCGCGTTCGTCGTGGTGATCGCGGCGATGATGCTGCCGCCGCAGGTCACCATGGTGCCGCTGTACATCGTGTGGGCGCGGCTCGGGCTCACCGGCACGCTGTGGCCGCTGATCATCCCGCAGCTGTTCGGCGACGCGTTCTCCATCTTCCTGCTGCGCCAGTTCCTCGTGACGATCCCCCGCGAGTACGCCGACGCCGCCCGCGTGGACGGCTGCGGGGAGCTGCGCACGATGCTGCGGGTCGTGCTGCCGATGGCGAAGCCGGCACTGGCGGCGGTCGCGCTGTTCCAGTTCTTCTACTGCTGGAACGACTACTTCCGGCCGCTGGTGTACGCCGACCCCGACCACTGGACGCTCGCGATCGGCGTCGCCACGTTCCGCGCCGCCCACCACGTGGAGTGGAACCTCACCATGGCGGCGACGCTGCTGACGATCCTGCCGGTGCTCGTGGTGTTCATGCTCGCCCAGCGGGTGTTCATCCAGGGTGTGACGTTGACGGGAGTGAAGGGTTGAAGCTGACGGTCATCGGGGGCGGGTCCACCTACACCCCCGAACTGGTCGAGGGGATCGCGGTGGCGCACGCGGCGCTGCCGGTGTCGGAGCTGGTGCTCGCCGACCCCGACGCGCGGCGGCTGGAGCTCGTCGGCGGCCTCACGCGGCGGATGCTGGCCCGCGCCGGGCATCCGGCGCGGGTCGTCACCGCCGAGGTCGCCGCCGCCGGCGACCTCGACGCGGCGGTGGCGGACGCGGCGGTCGTCCTGCTGCAGCTGCGGGTCGGCGGGCAGGCCGCCCGGCACGTCGACGAGACGCTGCCGCTGGCGTGCGGCTGCGTCGGGCAGGAGACGACCGGCGCCGGCGGCCTGGCCAAGGCGCTGCGCACCGTCCCGGTCGTGCTGGACATCGCCGCGCGCGTCGCCGCCCGCGCCCCCGACGCGTGGATCATCGACTTCACCAACCCGGTCGGCATCGTCACCCGCGCGCTGCTGGACGCCGGGCACCGCGCCGTCGGGCTGTGCAACGTCGCGATCGGGTTCCAGCGGCGCGCTGCGGCGCTGCTCGGCGTCGAGCCCGGCCGGATCGGCCTCGGCCACGCCGGGCTGAACCACCTCACCTGGGTGCGGTCGGTGCGGCGGGACGGGCGGGAGGTCCTGCCGGAGCTGCTCGACCGGCACCCGGACGCGCTCGCCGCGATCTCCGGGCTGCCCGCGCCGTTCCTGCGCGGTCTCGGCGCCGTCCCGTCCTACTACCTGCGCTACTTCTACGACCACGACCGCGTGGTCGAGGAGCAGCGCGGCGCGCGGTCGCGGGCCGAGGAGGTCGCGGCGCTCGAGCGCGACCTCCTCGCCCAGTACGCCGACCCGAAGCTGGACGCCAAGCCCGCCCGGCTCGCCGAGCGCGGCGGCGCGTTCTACTCCGAGGCCGCGGTGCGGCTCGCGGTGTCGCTGCTGGCCGGGCGCGGCGACGTGCAGGTCGTCAACGTCCGCAACCACGGGACGCTGCCGTTCCTGGACGACCGCGCCGTCATCGAGGTGCCGGCGCGGATCACCGCGTCCGGCGCGGTGCCGCTGCCCGTCCCGGCCGTCGAGCCGCTGTTCGCGGGGCTGATCGCGCACGTGTCGGGCTACGAGGAGCTGGCCCTGGACGCGGCGCTGCGCGGCGGCGTCGACCGGGTCGCGGCCGCGCTGCTCGCGCACCCCCTCGTCGGGCAGCGCGAGCCGGCCGAGCGGCTCGCCCGCGACCTGGTCGCCGCCAACCGCGCGCACCTGCCGTGGGCGGCGTGATGGCCGCCCGCGGCGGCCATCGCGCCCCGGGCGTGCTCGTCGCCGTGGACGGCGGCAACAGCAAGACCGACGCGGCGGTGCTGGGCGCCGGCGGGGAGCTGCTCGCCACCGCGCGCGGCGGCGGGTTCCACCCGCAGGCGGGCGGGCTCGACGCGGCGCTGGACGCGCTGGACGCGGTGGTCGCCGCCGCGCTGCGCGACGCGGGCGCCCGCCCCGGCGACGTCGCGCACCTCGCCGCCTACATGGCCAACGTCGACCTGCCGGACGAGGAGGAGCGGCTGGAGAAGCTGCTGCTGGCCCGCGGCGCCGCGCCGGGCGTCACGGTCGGCAACGACACGTTCGCGCTGCTGCGCACGGCCGCCACCGAGGGGTGGGGCGTCGCCGTGGTGTGCGGGGCCGGGATCAACTGCGCGGGCGTCGCCCCGGACGGCCGCACCGCCCGGTTCCCCTCCCTCGGCGACCACACCGGCGACTGGGGCGGCGGCGCCGCGCTCGGCCGGGCATCGACTCCTGCTCGGCGACCCAGCTGGCCAGGAGGCGCAGCTTCTCCGCTTCTCCGCGGAGTCGCCGCCGGGTTCGGCGCCGTAGGCGACCACGG